>CAYHSN010000558.1:0-2635 GCA_964359235.1 uncultured Vicinamibacterales bacterium
TGCGCGGCGTCAACTACTTTTGCCGGTTAGCGACAACTATTTCTGCCGGCGAAGGGCCAGCGAAGGAGTGCTGATCGCGACCTGACCGCACTCGGTAATGGTCGTTGGCTGGTCGCTGCCCATGACGTCGGTCTTTTCCGGTCTGGCTTCCAATAGAAGAGAATGGCTGTGGGCGGTGTGGGAAACCGCGCAGCGGTTTTCCAAAGACCGGTGGGCGCGTCTGCGCGTCCACGGGTCTGGCACCGTCCATAGCCGGTCTTCACGTCGTCGCCTCGACCTGGCGTGATGCCTTCCTCCTTCCCCGGTTCTCCGCTTCTTCCGCCCTGAAGCTCGGCACGTCAAATTCCAAGATGGCGGAATGATGAATCAGCCGGTCGATCGCGGCGGCCGTCGCCATCTCGTCGCGGAAGATCCGATTCCACTCGCTGAACACCAGATTGCTGGTCAGGATGACTGAGCGGCGCTCGTAGCGCTCGGCGAGCAGGGTGAACAGCACCTCGGCTTCTTCGGGGCTCTGCTGGATGTAGCCGAGATCATCGAGGAGCACGACGCCGAAGTGATCGAGCTTGCGCAACGCGCGCGGCAATGCCAGATTGCGCTTCGCGACCAGGAGATCCTGCACCAGGCTGTACGTCGGCACGAAGAGCACGGAATGCCCACGCTCGACGAGGGCGTGGGCGACGGCACACATCGCGTGGCTCTTCCCCACGCCCGGCAGGCCGAACGCGAGCACGTTGGTCGCCTCGTCGACGAAGTCACCCTCGGCGAGCTCGTGGAGCCGGCGCACGAGCGCCGCCGGGAATCGGGCTTCCTTCAGCGTGTCAAAGGTCTTGCCCGGCGGCAGCTTCGAGGCGCGCCGCAGTCGAGCGATGCGTCGCTCGCGTCGGTCCTGCGCTTCGAGCTCCAGCACCTCGAGCAACAAGGGCAACGCCTGCGACTGATCCGCTTCGACGAACCGCGAGACGAGCTCGCGGGCGACCGTCGTGAGCGTGAATCCCGCGAGCAGCGCGGTGATCTGGTCGCCGACCGTGTCGGTCTTGTGTGGGCGGCTCATGCGACCGCTCCTGAGAGGAGCGCATCGTACACGCGCAGATCGGGACGCGGAATGTGAATCGCGGGAATGACGGCCGGCGGCGGCGACACGCAGGCTTGCACGGCCACATAGTCGAAGGCAGCCGGCTGATCGAGCAGCCCCTTCACGGCCTCCGCGACCCGCTGCTCACCGGCCGTCGCCGCCAACTTCAAGATGCGCAGGTACTCGACGTCCGCGCGCTCCCCGTGCGCCGCCTGGAGTCGATCGTACGCCCGCCGGAACGTCACCGACGGGAACAGGTCCTCGCGATAGCGGTACCGGGCAAACGCCCCGGGCTTGCGCACGAGCCAGCCGATGACATGCCGGTAATCGATCTTGTGCTCGTCCTCTTTGCGCAACCGAGGCATCGTCTGGACGACCTGGCCGCGGTAGCGCACCTCGACGACATCGGGATAGAGGTGGGCCACGACGGTGTGGCCGATCAGTCGCGCGGGCACCGAGTAGGTCCGGTGCGCCACGCGAATCGTGCTCCAGCGGCGCACGGTCGATTCGTACGTGGTGTAGCTCGGAATCGGCGCGGAGGGCAGCGGGCGAAGGCGGGGCCGCTCCTCGAGCAAGCGCGCCGCCGCCGGCCGGTTCCGCCACGCGTCGACGACCTCCTGCACGAAGTGCTCGTACTCGCACTGATCGTCAAAATCGGCGTGCCCACGGATCAGCAGCGCTTGAGCCAGCAGCGCTTTCACGCGCCCGTTCGCCTGCTCGACGACGCCGTTTTCGTGGGCACGACCGGGGGTGATGCGACTCGATCGCAGCCCGTAGTGGTCCAGGACCGCGCGGAATCGGACCGTCAGGTCGCGCCCGCTACTGCGCTTCAGCTCGTGGGTGGCCGCCGACAGATTGTCGCTGCGTAGCACCTCCGGAACGGCGCCGAGCGCCCACAGGGCGCCTTGCACCCCGGCGACGAGCGCCTCGAAGGTCTCGCCAAAGGCCAGCGACGTCCACGTCCACCCGCTGTAACTCAGGACGAATTCGAACAGCAGATGCGGGAGCGGCTCGTCGGCGATCGTCACGCCAAGGTCCGTCGCGTGCGTGAAATCGATCGCCGCTTCGCGGCCGGGCACCGCCACCTGCTGGAAGTACACCTCGGGGTCCGGACCGTGCAACGCCCGCCAGTCACGAAAGCGGCGTTGCAGCGTGCGCACGTGCCCCGGATGAAATCGGGCGGGATCCTTCGTGTACAGCGTCGCGAGGACGAACTTGGCCTCGAGCACGCCCTTGGTGTCGCGCTTCAGAAGCGGCTCGATCTCGGTTAGCCAGACCTCCGCAAACGGGTCCGGACGCGTCCGCCAGTCCCGTGGCAAGTGCGTCGCCGATGGCGCCGGCCCACTGTCCCACTCCCGCGCCGTCCGAAGGCTCACGCCAGCCGCCGCCGCTGCCGCCGCCTGGGTTTTGCCATCCATACGCTTCTGCCTCACGAGCCGGACCTGCGCGTCTGTGACCATGAACCCTCCGTGGGGCTCACAGCCTTGCACAGCCCGACTGCCTGACCCAAAGCGGCAGATCTAATTGTCGCCAGGCGGCAGATCTAATTGTCGCCGCGCA
>CAYHSN010000559.1:0-2628 GCA_964359235.1 uncultured Vicinamibacterales bacterium
TTTTCCGCTTCTCGTCGGTCGTCGCGAACGACCGCTTCCGCGCCCGCCTCCGTGGGACCGGGCGCGCCCTGGCCGTCTTCGAGGACGGAGAGTGGTGGTGTGCCGGCGTCGAGCCAGGCGGGCTCACAGAGGCAGGGGCGTCCCCGGTGGATGCTTACCTCGGGTTCAGGAAGACGCTCGAGGAAATCCTCGAGCAGCTCGCCGAAGACAGCGATTCCGTGCAGATCTTCTCCGAGCGCGTCGGAGAGTTCTTCCAGCGCCCGGACCAGCATGACCGCCAGCGCTGGATGGACGCCGTGGAGGCGCTGCGTCGGAAGGACTCGTCGTTGACGCAGGATGTTGCAGCGCTCCCGCGGGAGGCTGCCGAGACCATGCCTCAGGTTGAGATCGAGGGAGCGAACGTCTTCAGCGAGCAGAAGGAGCTGCTGTCGCTCGCGGACCCCGAGCCCCTGCCGAAGGCAGCCTAGCGCGTGGCGCCATCGTAACGAGCTGCGATGGCGGACGTGCTGGCAATGCTCCACGCGTGCGCTTCGGGGCACACGCGACGTGTCGGCAACCACCGGCTCGTGATCACCTACCGGGGCCAGACATTCATGGGCTTGCCCAAGGGCCCCGGGCGGGGACACTCGCTGGACTCCGTGGTCGTCCCCTACTCCAAGATCAGGAAGGCGGTCCGAATGCTCGGAATCGCCGAGGACTGCGCCAGGCCGTATTTCCCGGACCTGTGAGCATCCTGACGGGATTATTCCTCTGCACGTCGGGACTCTGGGCGCGGCAGCGTCCTCAGGAACTTGTGGCCCCAGCTCCCGCAGGGGCGTTCGATTCACGCCGTCCTCGGCGATCCGGCGTGTAGTGCATGGTCCGCTCGAGCACCGCGCTTCCTCGACCAGGAACCCGCGGCTCGATCTGTCCGGGCTGTGGGGCTACCCTCCCCGGCCCCACAGCCCCCGCGAACCCTCGCGCGCCTTGCGCTCGTAGGAACGGAACTCCTCCATGTGGCGGAACGGGAACCGGGTGTACGCGTGGCCGTAGCCCTGGCGGATGATCTCCGCGTTCAGGAACGTGCCGTCCTCGAGGTACACGTAGGCCAGCGTGCGGCCGTAGCGGTCCCGCCGCGCCTGGTCGTACTCGAGGCGCACGCGGTGCCCCTCGACCAGGCGGCGCGTGAACGCGGACGCCTCCTTCCCGAAGTGCTCCACCGGCTTCCGCGGATGCTTCGTCTCGGGCGTGTCCACGCCGATCAGCCGCACGCGCTCCTGTCCGTCCAGCACGATCGTGTCCCCGTCGATCACGCGCTCGCAGATCCGCCACAGCACCACCTGCGAGAAGGGAGCGGCCGGCGCGCTGCGGGTGGTCGGGGGCGACGGCGACTGGAAGACCGGCAGCAGGGACGCGGCTGCCGCGAGGATCGCAGCGACGATCAACAGGCGCACGAGCGGCCGGGAGCGCATCGGCGTCTACCGCCCCGGCTTGAAATACCGGCCGGGCTTCCCCACCGCCCATGGACGGTAGCTCTCGGCGAAGCGGATGCGCTCGACCAGCGGCGGGTGATCGTACTCGGAGACCTTCAGCCACTGCGGCGGGTCGGGGTTCAGACGGTTCTGGGCCGCCAGCTTGATGAAGGCCCGCGCCGCGGCGTCGTTCGCGTGCGTGAGCTCCAGGCCGAACGCGTCGGCCTCGTGCTCGACGTGGCGCGAGAACCAGTTCACGCCCGGCTGGGCGAGCAGCGAGAGCAGGCTCAGCGTGGCGACGAACAGCGGCAGCGACGCGATGTCGTGCAGGTGGACGAAGCCCCAGCGGCCGGCCCAGCGCCGCACCGCGCGCCGCATCAACACAGCGCAGAGCCAGAACAGCAGCACGCTCAGGAGCGAGACCCAGGCGATCCCCAGCCAGATGTGATGGAGCCTGTAGTGGCCCATCTCGTGGCCCATCACGAACAGGATCTCGTCTTCGCTCATGTCCCTGAGCGTGGTGTCCCAGAGCACGATGCGCTGAGATACGCCGAAGCCGCTCACGTAGGCATTGAGCTTCCGGGTCTGCGCGCTCTTGTCCACCTGGAAGACCCGGCGGCCGGGGATGCCCGCCCGCTCGGCGAGCCGGACGATCTCCCCGCTCAGGCGATGGTCTTGGAGCGGCGTGAAGCGGTTGAAGAGCGGATCGATTACCACCGGCTGCAGGAGCGTGCCGGCCACGATGACGGGGAGCGTCCCCGCGGCCAGCACCATCCACCAGCGGCGCGGGAACCTCGCGATCGGCGCGTAGGCGAGGCGTACCAGCGGCACGATGCCGAAGAACACGATGCCCACCAGCACGTGCTTGAGCTGCTCGGCGAGCCAGGCGCTGAAGCGCTGGTCGGTGAGCCCGTAGCGGTGCTCGATGGCGAAGCCCTGGTAGAAGGCGAGCGGGAAACCGAGCACGAAACCGGCGGCCAGGTAGAGCACCAGGTAGACGAGCACGCGGATGTAGGCACGGTGGCCCATGGCATGCGCGATGTCGCGGAAGCGCGCCGAGAGCCCGGAGAAGAGCAGGAAGAGCCCGACCAGGATGCCGTAGACCGGCTCGATGAAGCCGAGCGCCGCGCGCGTCGTGGCGTAGGCGCGGCTCTCGGGCGTGAAGTTGGCGCGCACC
>CAYHSN010000560.1:0-2620 GCA_964359235.1 uncultured Vicinamibacterales bacterium
CAATTGTGGGGTGTCATCTGTGGGGGCCGCCTTCAGGCGGCCTGTTCATCGGTAGTGTCCGGCTCTAGCCGGACCGTGGACGGGCCGACCAAGCTCGGCCCCTGCGGAGCCACGGAGCATCGGTGGAGTCCGACTGAAGCCGGAGACTACCGAAGTCTGTCGTGTCCGCCTTCAGGTGGACATGGCCCGGTAGAGGCGGACCTTCAGGTCCGCAGGGCGATCAGGTCTGTCGCAGCGCGATCATCGGATCGACGCGCGCGGCGCGAACGGCCGGCACGAGGTTGGCCGCGAGCGCCACTCCCGCGAGGAGCGCGGCGGCGAGCACGTAGGTGAGCGGGTCCGTCGCGGCGATGCCGTAGAGCACGCTGGTCAGCACCTGTGTGGCGAGGAGCGCCAGGATGGCGCCCGCGATCACGCCGGCGCCGACGAGCGTCAGACCCTGGCGCAGTACGAGGCCGAGCACGCGCGGCGCGTTGGCGCCGAGCGCCATCCGCACGCCGATCTCCCGCGTGCGCCGGCTCACCGAGTAGGCGATCACCCCGTAGAGCCCGACAGCCGCCAGCGCGAGCGCCAGCAGGCCGAACGCGCCCAGCAGGATTGCGCCGACGCGCGCCGGGAAGAGGATCGTCCCGAGCGCAGCCACGAGCGTCTGATTTTCCATCAGGAGCAGGTTCGGCTCGAGGCCGAGCAACTCGCGCCTGAGTGTGGCGACGGCCGACGCCGCGTCGCCGCGGCCGCGCGCAATGACGGTCGCGTAGACCGAGAAGCGCTGCGAGCGCGCGAAGTGTATGGTGGGGCGCGGCGATTCACCGACGGTCCGCACCTTGTAATCGGCGGCGACGCCGACGATCTGGGCGACGGGTCCGTTGGGCGTCTGCGTGTGGAACCGCTTGCCGATCGCGCGCTCGTGCGGCCAGAAGCGCTTCGCGAACGCCTCGGTCACGATCGCCACGAGCGGCGACTTCTCCGTGTCCGCGTCCATGAAATCGCGGCCCTCGCGGAGCGGCACGCCAAGCGTGCGGAAGTAGTCGGAAGATACGCGGTTCGAGTCGATCGAGTACCCCTTGTCGTCAGGCCCGTTCGGCTGCCCCTCGATGAAGATCTGGGTCGAGTTGAAGTTCGCGCCGAGCGGATATCGCGATGCGAGCGCGACCGATTCGATCTCGGGCCGCGCGCGGAGCCGATCGACGAGCTGTCGGTAGAACACCTCGCCGCGCTCGCGCGAGTAGCGCACCATGTCGAGATCGACCGACGCGACCGCGAGGCCGTCCATCGTGAAGCCCACGTCGGCCGCGTGCGAGGCGGCGAGGCTACGTACGAGCAGGCCGCCCGCCACGAGCAGCACCATCGACACGGCCACCTGCGTCACCACGAGGATCTGGCGGAACCCGAACCGCCGCCGCCCATCACCCGCGTGCGCGCTCGCGTCATCCTTCAGGATCGTGACGAGATCCAGGCGCGAGGCCTGCAGCGCCGGTGCGAGACCAAACAGAAGGCCCGTGACGATCGAGACCGCCAGCGTGAAGAGCACGACGCGCGCGTCGAAGCTCAAGTCGAAGGTCAGCAGAATCCCGAGCGGCGGCTGGAGCGTCAGGAGGAACTGGTTGCACCAGTGGGCGAGCACGAGCCCGGCCGCGCCGCCGAGGCCCGCAAGCAGCACGCTCTCGGTCAAGAGCTGGCGGATCAGACGGCCGCGCGCGATGCCCACGGCGAGCCGGATACCGATCTCGCGCCGGCGCGACGCCGCGCGCGCGAGCAGCATGTTGGCGACGTTCGCGCACGCGACGAGCAGCACGAGCCCGACCACGGCCATGATCAGCGCGGCGCCTGGCGCGATGCCTTCATCGACCTGCGGGTGGATGCGTACGTTGGACGCCACGCGCGCCTGCCGATCCTTGTTCGTCTGAGGGTGCTCGCGCTGCAGCCGCGTCATGATCACGTCGACGTTGGCCTGCGCTTCGGCGGCCGAGACGCCCGGCTTCAGGCGGCCCTTGAGAAACATCCAGCGGTTGCCGCGCTGCTCGAGGCGCGTCTTGCCAGAGGGCGACGGCACCACGTCCTGGATGCCCGCAGGCTCGACCTCACCGACCATCATCGCCGGGATCCAGAGATCGGGCGTGAGACCCGGGATCGTGCCCGAGAAGCTCGCCGGCGCGACGCCGACAACCGCGAAATCGAGGCCGCGAATCTGAATCGTGCGCCCGACGGTCGACGGGTCGCCGCCGAAGACGCGTTTCCAGAACCCGTCGCCGAGCACCGCGACGGGCCGCGCGCCCTCGACCGTGTCTTCATCCGGCGCGAAGGTCCGGCCGATCGCCGCCCGCACACCGAGCACGTCGAAGTAGTTGCCCGTCACGACCTCGCCGAGCACGAGCTGCGACTGGCCCTCGCGGTTGAAGGCCGCGATCATCAGGCTGTGGCCGGCGAGACCGGAGAACACCGAATTGTGATCGCGAAGGTCGGCGTAATCCGGATACGAAGACGTCGAGTAGGGTCCTTCGGTGTCGTTCGTGTACAGGCTGACGAGTTCGTGAGGCCGCGCGACGGGCAGGGGCCTGAGCAGGAGCGCGTTCACGAGGCTGAAGATCGACGTGTTGACGCCGATGCCGAGCGCGAGCGA
>CAYHSN010000561.1:0-2608 GCA_964359235.1 uncultured Vicinamibacterales bacterium
CTAGCGAAGCTTGCGCGGGAGTTCCGCGGAACAGTTGTCGCGTCGTTTCCCGCGAGCGCGGAGGCGAAGCGGCCTGGTATCGCATGGGCGTTGGCTCATGCGAACGTTCGAATCCCCGAGCTTCTTCCTGCGCTGGTGGACGACGACGCGCGGCAGTGGATCGCATATATGGTCGGCTCGCAAGATCCGGCTGCGATGCTCCCGGAGATCGACGCGCTTCGCGCTCGCGACGCCGAGGTATACTTCGCAGTGACTGTTCTGTGGAAGATCCTCGGTTCATGGATACGTGACCTTGATGAGTACTGAACCAATCCGGTTATCCGTGCGGCCAATGTACACGACACGTCTGGGTGCCGCGTACGTCGGTGACTCTCGCGATCTCCTTGCTCAACTCCCCCCATGCAGCGTCGATCTCGCCATAACGTCGCCGCCATTCGCGCTTCAGCGGAAGAAGGCGTACGGAAACCAAGAACAGTCTGCGTACGTTGATTGGCTCGTCGAGTTCTGTCGGCTCGTCTATCGGGTTCTGAAGCCAACGGGTAGCTTTGTCCTCGATCTCGGCGGGGCCTATGAGAAGGGCCGACCCGTTCGCTCGCTCTACAACTTTCGCGTGCCGATTCGACTGTGTGATGAGATCGGATTTCGACTGGCCGAAGACTTCTACTGGTACAACCCGGCTCGGCTTCCATCGCCGATTGAGTGGGTGAACAAACGGAAAATCCGCGCGAAAGACTCGGTGGATATCGTGTACTGGTTCAGCAAGGAAGACGAACCAAAGGCCGACGTGCGGCGCGTGCTGACGCCGTACTCCGACCGAATGAAGAAGCTACTCGAAGACCCGTCCAAGTTCTACGCGCCGAAAAAACGACCGTCGGGTCACGATATCGGCGCCCGATTCGGCGACGCGAACGGCGGAGCCATTCCGTCGAACCTGCTTCAGATTCCGAATACGGAAAGCAATTCGCCATATCTGCGCTTCTGCAAAGGGACAGGCAGTCCCGGACATCCGGCACGTTTTCCGGAAAAGCTCCCGCGCTTCTTCATCGACTTCTTGACCGAACCGGGCGATCTCGTGCTGGACTTCTTCGCCGGTTCAAACACGGCTGGCGCCGCAGCGGAGAAGGCTGATCGCCGGTGGCTCGCGTTTGAACTCGATGCGGGGTATCTCGCAGCGTCGGCGTTTCGGTTCATCCCCGAGACGACCGAAGCAGATGAAGCACGCCTCATGCGTGACCGGTTGGTAGCGAATCCGACTGACGAAGAACGTGTATACCCGATGCTGGTCCAAAAAGGCACGGTTGCATCAAGGACCGCTCGTCATCGTCCGCGCGGTCATGCACGTCTGTTCTGAGGTTCTGCTGTTGTCGTCGCTCACGATGGTGGTTTCTCCGGCACGGATAAATGGTTGGGCCGTAAGGGGGCCAGCCTTCTGGCGATTCCTGCCTGGTGTTTTTCGGAGGCAGGGGCGCCTCTTCGCCGAACGCCTTTTTGGGGTACCCCCCTTCTCGACTCCAGGCGTTTCGCCCTCGGGGTCGGTGATACTGCTCCTAGCCCAGACCTTCAGGCTCGCGGCTTGTCGCTCGTCGCCGCGCAGGCCTCCAGCAGCGTCATCGCGATCACCAGCACGATCGGGCCCAGCACGATCCCGATGAAGCCGAACGCCGCGACGCCGCCGAGCAGGCCGAGGAAGATGATGAGGCCGTTCACGGCCGTCCGCCCGCTGAGCAGGATCGAGCGGACGACGTTATCCACCATCCCGATGAGGCCGGCACCGACGGCCAGCAGGATCACGCCGCGGGTGATGTCGTGCGAGAGCAGCAGCCAGACGGCCGCGGGCAGCCACACGATGGTCGCGCCCACTACCGGCAGCAGCGCGCAGAACGCCATCGTCACACCCCAGAGCACGGGCGCGCTGAAGCCAAGCAGGGCGAACGTCACGCCGCCGAGGAAGCCCTGAATGGCGGCGACGGCGAGCCCCGCACCGACGCTCGCGATCACTAGATCGCGCGTTTCGGCGATGAGCCGCTCCCGCCGCGCCTGATCGAACGGCAGCAGATCGCGGATCGCGGCGGCGATCGCCGAGCCGTCGCGCAGGAAAAAGAACAGCGCGAACAGCATCACGACGAGGCTGAAGAGGAAGCCGGCCACGTTCTGCAGCGTGGATCCGGCGCGCGCCGCCAGGAACGCGCCGAAGCGCTGGACGGCTTCCGTGATGAGCGCGCTCGGATCCTCCGGCAGCGCCAGGGGCGCGCGCGCGCGCAGGAGCGCCCAGATCTCCTCGAGGCGCGCGGGCGTGTCGGCGATGAAGCCGGACTGCTGGATGTACGCCGTCAGTTGCGCGACTTCACGCGCCAGGATGGACAGGAGCGCCACCGCCGGCCCGAGCACGATGAGCGCGGCGACGAGCGTCGTCGCGAGCGCCGACAGGCCGGGCTTCAGCCGGCGCCTCAGGCGGGCGTGCACCGGCTGGAGCATGAGCGCGAAGACCGCCGCCCAGCCCAGCGGCTGCAGGAACGGCCGGATCACCAGAACGGCGAGATAGCCCGCGAGCACGACGACCGCGTAGAAGATCACGCGGGCGAATCGGTCGCGTTCGGTGTCGGGCGCC
>CAYHSN010000562.1:0-2596 GCA_964359235.1 uncultured Vicinamibacterales bacterium
TCACGCAGGTGGTAGTTGCACGGGCCGATCTCGATCCACGTGTTCGCGATGCCGATGAGCGGACGGTGGAGATCGTCGTCGGTGAACCCGATGGCCTTGAGCATCGCACGGGCCGGGGCGCGATCGGGGCCCTCGGTGAGGGCGGCGCTCCGGCGCTGCCGATCGTGACCGCTCATACGCTCGGCTCCTCCGCGGCCGGCGACGCGTGCGCGGCCGCCTCCGGCTCCCTCCACGCCCGGTACGTCCCGAGCGTTTTCGTCCAGCGCGCGAACTCGGCCAGGTGCACGATCGCGCGCGCGCACGTGAGGTCATGCCGCGCCACCGCGAGGTCGGCGTAGAACAAGTATTCCCACGGCCGGCCGCGTACGGGCCGCGATTCGAGCTTCGTCAGGTTGATGTCGCGAAGTGCGAATACGCTGAGCGCCTTGAACAGCGCGCCAGGCACGCTCGGCAGCGCGAACACGACGGTCGTCTTGTCGGCTTCGTCCTGCGGCACGGGCTGACGGCTGATGATGAAGAACCGCGTCACGTTGACCCCGGGGTCCTCGATGTTCTCGCGCAACACCTCGAGGTCGAAGACCTCGGCCGCGCGCCGCGACGCGATGGCGCCCACGTCGCGGAGCGCCTGCTCACGGATCAGGCGGGCGCCGCCGGCCGTGTCGTACGTGGCGACGATGTCGACACCCTGAAGACCGCGCAGGAAACGCTCGCACTGCGCGAGCGCCTGCGGATGCGAGTGAATCGTCCGCAGGCCGGCCAGCGTGGAGCCCGGGTACGCGAGCAGACAGTGCTCCACGCGCAACTCGACTTCGCCGACGATCGGCAGATCGTGCTGGAGCAGCAGATCGTAGTTGTGGTGGATGCTGCCGCCGATCGAGTTCTCCATCGGCAGGATGCCGTGCGTGACCTGGCCGCCGGTCACCGCCGCGAACACCTCTTCGAAGGTCCGCACCGGCAGTGGCTCGGCCTCCGGATCGAACCGCAGGGCGGCCGCCTCGCTGTACGCCCCTGGCTCTCCCTGATACGCCACCCTCACCCGTCGTCTGGCCATGGTCGGGTCCCGTCCTTCATCCCACGGAAACGCCAAAAGGGCCATCACCCCCTGCGGATGATGGCCCCTGTCGTGCTTCTTCTTTCGCTGCTTGGCTACATCATCCGCCCTGTGGTTGGCCCCGGATGCTAAAGACGACCGTGATTCGGAGGCCCCTGGGGCGGCCGACAGCCAGGCGCAGGCCGGCCGGCCACGACAGGCGCGCGTCAAGCGGCGCGAACGGCACGAGCGCGGGGCGGGTCATGGGTCGTGTTGTACTCGTGAGCCACCGCATCAGTCAAATTGATAATTATTTTGAAAAGATAATCTATGATTATCGGCCGCGCAAGCGCTGCAGCGTCTTGAGCAGTCGAATCTGCCCCGCGCAGAACGCCTGATTCTGCGTACTGGCCGACACCCGCTGGCGCACCGCCAGGTGAGTCAGGTAATCGCGCACCACCTCCGACTCCACGCGAGGATGGGGAACCCCCTGCTGCTGGGCGGCATAGTCGAGGAACCGCCGCACCCAGCGCACGAAGTAGGGAGCCGCCGCCGGTCGTACCAACTGGGCCTTGAGCAGGAGCTCGCCGAACTCCTGCAACGAAGACTCGAGCTCACGCATGCTTCACAGTTGACGCCAATCCTGGGAATGGCACCTTCCGCCTATCCCCGGATTTCCGGGCAATTGGCGCCGGCACCAATTCCAGGTCCGGGCGCAGACGAATTCAGGCGAATCGCACTGGCAGAAGGACTTGCCCCCGGACCGAATGGCGGCAATAATGCCCGCGAGTGGTGGGTGGTTCCCACGCGCGAGCGGAGGCGCACCGGGCGGCTGACCAGCAATTGACGCCATCCACCTATATGAAGTTATGCCGCGACGAAGGAACGATGATGTTTGAGATCGTCGATGACCTGTCGGATGAGATGCTCGCCGCGGTGCGGCAGCTCTTCGCGGAGTACGCCGACGCTCTCGGCATCGATCTTAGCTTTCAAGGGTTCGCAGCGGAGTTGGCCGGCTTGCCCGGCGCGTACGCGCCTCCAGCGGGAGCGCTGCTGCTCGCCCGGGACAGCACCGGCGCGCTCGGCTGCGTTGCCCTGCGGCCATTCGCCCCGCCCGCCGTGGCCGAACTGAAGCGCCTATACGTGCGTCCCTCGGGCCGGGGGCGGCAGCTTGGTCGCAAGCTGACCGTGGCAGCCATCCAGCGAGCGCAGGAGGCGGGCTACGCCCGCCTCCGCTTGGATACGCTGCCGTCTATGGCCCCGGCGCAGCGGCTGTACACCGCGCTCGGCTTTCGCCCGATCGCGCCGTATCGAGAGAATCCGATCCCAGGGACGGCGTACTTGGAACTGGATCTCGGGACCGATGGTGCCATCGCGCGGCGCTGAGCGACCGACCGAGTCATGCAGGCGATCATCGAGCCCCCGCGGCATAACCTGCGTTTGCAGCCGACGAGAGCGCGCTGCAGCCGACGGCTGCTGCCGCGCAGCGCCCTCGCGGCTGAAACACGGTCCGTTATGCCGCTCCCGGGAATCTCAGGAGACGGTCGAATCAGAAAGCCGCTATTA
>CAYHSN010000563.1:0-2595 GCA_964359235.1 uncultured Vicinamibacterales bacterium
CGAGCGCCACTGCCACGAGGAATCCTCCAACCGTGAGGAATGTCACCGGGTCGGTCGGCGTCACGCCAAACAGCAGGCGCTCGAGCACGCGCATGAAGCCGATGGCGCCCGCGAAGCCGATCGCGACCCCGATGAGCGCCAGCCACAGCCCCTGCCCGACCACGAGCCGGACGACGCGCGCGGGCCTGGCACCCAGCGCCATCCGGATCCCGATCTCGCGCGTGCGCTGCGCCACCGTGTAGCTGAGCACGCCGTGGACGCCGACCGCCGCCAGCACGAGCGCCACCGCGGCGAACAATCCGACGAGCAACATCGTGAACCGCCGCTGCGACACGGACCGCGAAACCGTCACGTCGAGCGGCTCGACGCCGAAGACCGCCAGCGCGGGATCCACGTCGCGAATCGCGCCGCGGACGGCGCCGGCGAGCGCGCCGGGGTCGCCGCTGGTCCGCACGAGCAGCACGCCGGCGCCGTTGGCCGACGGCGCCTGGGACAGCGGCACGTACACCGCAAGCGGCGGCGCTTCGCTCAGACCGTGAAACTTCTCGTTGGCGGCGACGCCGACGATCGTCCGCGCGGCGCCCCAGAAGGCGATGCGCGAACCGATCGGATCCCGATCGGGGAAGAAGCGTCGCGCCGCCGCCTCATTCACGATCAGAACAGGCGCGGCCGTCGTCGTGTCGGCATCGCTCAGCAGCCGGCCGCGCACGAGCGAGAGACCCACCGTGCCGAAGTACCCGGCCGAGACCCGGCGAACCGAGATCTCGGGCCACGTCCTCGCCTCCGCCTCGCGGCCGACCACCGTAAACGAATTGGTGAACCCGGGATCGAGTGGATGGTTGCCCGCGATCGCCGTCGACGCGACGCCCGGGAGCGCCGCCGCGCGGCGCAGCAAGGCGCCCGTGAACGCGTGCATCTCCTTGAAGTCGGGCCACACTCGGAAATCGACCGGATACCGCGATCGCGGAAGCTGGAACTCGGCCTTCAGCACGCCTTCAGACCTGAACCCCGCGTCGACCTGCTGCAGGCGCCAGAAGCTCTTGATGAGCAGACCCGCGCCGACGACGAGTACGACGGCCAGCGCCAGCTCGGCGACGACCAGCGCCGCGCGCAGCCGGCTTCGTCCACGCGCGCCCGCCAGGTGCCACCCGCCCTCGCTCTTGAGCGCCGACTGCACGTCGATCCGGCGCGCCTGGAGCGTCGGCACCACGCCGAAGACGAGCCCGACGATCGCCGACAGGCCGAGCGTCGCGACGAGCACGCGCAGGTCGATCGCCACGGCCGACAGTCGCGGGACATCCGGTGGCGCAATCGCGACGAGCGCCTGTAGACCGCCGTACGCGAGCGCAACGCCCGCACCCGCCGCGGTGAGGGTCAGGACGAGGCTCTCGATCAGGAATTGCTGCGCGATTCGGCGTCCGCCGGCGCCGAGCGCGACGCGCACGGCCACCTCGCGCAGGCGGGCGGCGCCGCGCGCGAGCAGCAGGTTGGCGACGTTGACGCACGCCACGAGCACCACCAGCGCCACCGCACCCAACAGCACGGCGAGCGCCGGCCGCACCGGCCCGAAGACGACGTCGGCGAGCGGCTCGACGAAGACGCCACGGCCGTCGTTCTCCGGGTACGCGCGCTCGAGATCCGCGGCGACGGCGGCCATCTCCTGCTGGGCGGCCCCGGCGTTGACACCATCGGCGAGCCGGCCGAGCACGAAGATCGGATGCGTCTGGCGCGGCAAGCTTTCCGGATCGGGCTGCAGCGGCAGCCAGACGTCCACGCGCCCGCGATCGCCGCGATCGGCGAACCCGCGCGAGTACGCCGCCGCCGAGAGGATTTGCAGGACGCCGAAGTCGGCGACATCCGGCGCGACGCCGGCAATCAAGTACGGCTGTTCGTCGAGCTGGAGCGTCCGGCCCAGCACGCCGGGATCGCGGCCGAACGATCGCTCCCACAGCGATTCGCTGATCAGCACCACGGCCGGACCGCGCGCGCGATCTTCGTCAGCCGTGAACGCGCGGCCCACGACCGGGCTAATCCCCAGCATCGGCAGCAGCCCGTGTGTGATCCGGAGCGCCGCCAGCCACACCGGTTCGCCCGCGGGCGGCGTCAGGTTGACCTCGTCGCTCATCACCGCCGCGAGCGGGCCGACCGTCCGGCTGCGCGCGACGAAGTCGAGGTAGTCGGGCACCGACGCGGGCTCGCGGATCGTACGGCTGTTCCGATCCGTCTCCCACACCATCACCAGCCGATCGAGGTCGTCGACCGGCGCGCGCCGCAGGAGCACGCCGTCCACCACGCTGAAGATGGCGGTGTTGGCGCCGATGCCGAGGGCGAGCGTGAGGACGGCGACACAGGCGAAGCCGGGATTCCTGGCGAGTGCCCGAACGGCGAGGCGCAGATCCTGCGGCATGGGCGTACCCCTGAGCATTGGACGGGCGCGAGCCGCGCAGGGTTGGCGGAGCGCGGCGGACCTGAACGTCCGCCGACGTCGGCGGGGCTAAAGCCCTGCGCGTGGCACAGGTCTCAGAGCTTATGAAGAAAGCGCGTAGCGCAGGCCTTCAGGCCTGCTTTGTCGGGCAGGCGCTACACCAGCGCGAT
>CAYHSN010000564.1:0-2595 GCA_964359235.1 uncultured Vicinamibacterales bacterium
CTGTTCACGTTTGTCATTCCCCGGATCCAGCGCGTGTTCGAGACCTCCGGCAAGGAACTCCCCGCGCTCACCAGGGTTATCTTCGGTATGTCCGGCTTCGTGGTCAACTACAAGTGGTGGCTGCTCGCCGCGCTGCCGTTGGTGATCTGGGGCTTCCGGAGATTCTTGCGTTCGCCTCGCGGCCGCGCGTGGTGGCACCGCACCTCGCTCCGGATGCCGGTGTTCGGTCCCCTCAACCGCCTGGTGGCTGTCTCGCGCTTCTGCCGCACGCTCTCGACCCTGCTCGTCTCGGGCGTGCCCATCCTCACCGCCCTCAACATCGCCCGAGCCGTGGTCGGCAACGACGTCATCGCCCACGCGGTGGAACTCGCCGGGAAAAACATCAGCGAGGGCCAGTCGATCGCGGTGCCGCTCAAGCAGAGCGGCGAGTTCCCGCCCATTGTCACGCACATGATTGCCATCGGCGAGAAGACGGGGGAGCTCGAGGCCATGCTCGGCAAGGTGGCCGACGCCTACGACATGGAAGTCGAGACCACCGTCAACTCGTTCACCTCGCTGCTGGCGCCGATCCTCGTGGTCGTCATGGGCCTCGTGGTTGGCATCATCGCCCTCGCCGTGCTGCTACCCATGTCGCAGATGGCATCAACCCTTCGCTAGTGGAGTCAATCGTGGAAAAAACCCGTCTCTTGTCCCGCGCCGCCCTCGCTTCCCGCCGAGGCATGAGCCTCACCGAGATCATGGTGGTCATCGCCATCATCGGCATCGTCGGCAGCGTCATCGCGGTGAACTTGTTCGCCTTCCTCGACGACGCCGCCGTGGACGGCACGAAGATCCAGATCCGCAACATGGAGAAGGGTCTCCTGGCCTACGCCACCAAACACAAGGGGAAGTTCCCGTCCACCTCGGAAGGCCTCGACGCGGCCAAGAAGTACTTCAGCGAAGACTCCAAGGTCCCGCAGGACCAGTGGGGCAACAACTTCCAGTACTTCTCACCGGGCACCCACGGCGACCATGCCTACGAGATCCTCTCCCTCGGCAAGGACGGGAAAGAGGGCGGCGAGGATGCCAACGCCGACATCTACTCCTGGGCCATGGACGGAGAGTAGGCCTTGCGCCGCGCCGGCATGACCCTCGTCGAGATCATGGTCGCCCTCGCGGTGTTCGTGATGGTCACCGCCGTGGCCATCCCGTCGATGGCAGCCGTGTTCGACCTCGAGCAGCGCGCGGCCGCCAAGGAACTCACCGAGACCTACCGGATGTTGCAGCCCGAGGCCATGCTCCGCAATGTCAGTTTCCGGGTGGGCTACAACCTCGACCGTCGCACCTGGTGGGTCGACGTGGGCGACCCCTCGGCGCTGGTGTACTCGGACCCCCGGGCAAGGGAGGAGGCGGAAGAGGAGCGGCGGAGCAAGCTGAAGCGGTTCACTCGCAAGGAGATCGAGGCGGGCGAGGCCGACGACATCATCAACGAGGGGGGACGGTTCACCGGCCTGAACACGCCGTTCTTCGAGACGAAGCACGAGCTCCCCGCCGACTGCAAGTTCGCCTTCGTCTTCACCCCCCAGTACGGCGAGGCCGTCACGCCCTCGGAGGAGATGCCCGAGGATCCCGAGGAAGAACGCGTGGCCTACAGCCACGTCTTCCCCGACGGCACCATGGAGTACACGGTGGTCCGCATCGTCGACATCTACGACCCGGCCGACGGCTACACCGTGGAAGTGGAGCCCTTCTCGGGCAAGGTTCACCTCGACACCGAAGACACCGAGGTCGGGTCGAAGCAGGGATGGATCCCGTCGGAGGCGCCGACAAACCAGTGAGGCGCGCCTTCTCCCTCGTCGAGATCGTGATCGCCCTGGCGATCCTGTCGTTTTCGCTGGCTGTCCTGGTGCAGTCGGAGGCGGGCAGCGTGGTGATGACGATGGAGTCGCAGCGCGTGCTCACCGCCAACGCCCTGGCCAACCAGAAGATCGCCGAGGTGTTGTTGCAACTGGAGGTGGAGGGCTACACCGACACCGACAAGAGCGAGGAGGGCAGTTTCGACGACTTCGGTGCGGACGGGCTGTTCGGCGAGGCCATCGACTTCGAGGGCGAGTACGACGACTACTCGTGGGCCTGGACGGTCCGCGAGGTCGACATGCAGATGGGTGACGTCTCGAGCGCCATCTCCGACTTGCAGGGCATGGGACTGGGCAGCGAGGAGTCCTCGGAGGACACGCTCACCGAGTCCCTGGGGGAGAGCGACCTCGCGCAGTCGATGATGGGATCGATGCTCGGGGGCGACGCGCTCAACGAGATGCTCGCGCCCTGGATGCGCGAGGTGCGCGTGGTGGTGTGGTGGGGGGACGACCCGGGCGACCTCGAGAGCGAGGAACTCTGCGAGCACTGCGTGGAACTCGTCACGCACGTGTTCAACCCCTCCGGGGAAGTCATCTCGTCGTCGTCGTCGAGCAGCACGTCGGAGGAGGAATGAGCCTCCGTCGTCGCGGCTTCACGCTGGTCGAGGTGGTCGTGGGGGTGGGGATCCTCGCGCTGATCGGCACGATCACGTTCTCGACGATCTCGAGTGCCGCGTTCACCCGCGACGCACTCGAGGAG
>CAYHSN010000565.1:0-2594 GCA_964359235.1 uncultured Vicinamibacterales bacterium
ACATCATCATACCAGCCGCGGTCCAACAAGCGCTTGCAGCCGACGGCGGCCGGCGCGAGAATGAGCCGCCGCGGCTGAAGCGCAGGACGTTGGGCCGACCGCGACAATTTCGAGGAACTGGCGACGGGCTGACTGCGCTTCGCTCTGCGTGGTACCATGACGGAGAAGGCACCGCACGTGGGCACAGCATGGCCAACCCGAAAGTGTACGTAGAAACCTCGGTTATCAGCTACCTGACCGCGCTACCCAGCCGCGACCTGGTTCTGGCCGCCCATCAGCAAGTCACCCACGACTGGTGATCGGGCCGGGACCGGTTTGAGCTGCTCGTGTCGGATGCGGTTCTCGCAGAGATTACTCGGGGCGACGACGTCGCTGCGGCTCGTCGCCTCGCCGTCGTCGAAGGCATCTCCGTCCTTTCGGCCACTGCACCCGCCCAAGCTCTCGCACGGGCGTTCCTTCAAGCCGCAGCCATGCCGAGCAACGCGGCGATCGACGCCGTGCACGTGGCGATCGCGGCGGCACACGGCGTTGACTTCCTGGTGACCTGGAACTGCACGCATATCGCCAACGCGGCTGTACGGGAGAAGATTGAGGCCGTCAGTCGAACGGCTGGAGTCCGGGCTCCAGTGATCTGCACGCCGCTGGAACTATCCGTCGAGGAGGACCAATGAGCCGGGACGCAATCATCGACGAGGTTCGCGCAATTCGCGACGCCATCGCACGCGAGCACAACTACGATGTTGACTCAATTTTTCGCATGCTTCGAGAGCATGAGGCGACCAGTGGGAGGCCGCACGTGACCTTACCCCCGCGGCTGTCGCAAGCGGAAAGGCCTACCGGCCGCGCAGCTGCGACGCCGAACAGCGCGCTGGAGCCGACGGCGCGCGTGACGTCGCGTGCGCGCCGCGGCTCAGCGCGCGGTCGTTAGGCCACTTTCGAGGTTCGACCAACGACGATCTGAATTCGGACGCCAGCGTGGCCAAGCATGGCGACCAAGGTATCGATGCTAAATCGGTCGATCTTGCCTCGCACGAGATCGCTCACCCGCGGTTGGGTCACTCCAAACAGGCGCGCGGCCTGCGCTTGGGTGAGCCCGCGGGCCTCAATCAGCTTGCTGAGCCGAATCATGAGATCGGTCCGGATCTTGAGATTCTGGGCCTCGTCGCCCGGGAATCCCAAGTCGCGAAACACGTTGCCGCTTGAGCGTCGAATCTTGGTCGTCATGGGGCCTCCTGCTTCCGGACGCGGCGTCGAAGTAGATCGGCGAGGCGCTTGCGGGCCAAAACGATCTCGGCTTGCGGAGTGTGGCGCGTCCGCTTCTCGAACGCGTGCAGGACGTAGACCGCTTCCTCGTACTTCGCCACGTAGAAGACGCGATGATCCACCCCTGTGTGGACGCGAATCTCGTACACGCCCAAGCCCACGGTCGTCATGGACTTCCAATCACTGGGCATCAGGCCCTGCTGCACCCGACCCAGCTGGTAGCCGGCGGCGCGACGGGCATCCGCCGAAAAGGCGCGCAGGTTCTCAAGGGACGACCCGAGCCAGCACAGGGGCTTCTCAAGCATGACGAAGTATACACCTATTTATATACTAGAGGCAAGTGGCCTAACGAGTTAAGACTTTTTGTCGCGCGGAGCCGCGATAAAGAGTCTGGTTGAACTCAATGCCCGTTCGAACGGGGAAGGCTTTGGGCGGGCCCCTTGGGGTTTCAATCGCGCGGCGAGGGGGAGTGGTCCGTGTGTCCCGGGGGCGGAATTGTGCTCGATGCGGTGGGTGCGTCGAGCCGAGACGTCGACCTGGTGCGCGCCAGACGGGCAGGCGAGGCAGGAACGCGGCCGCGAGAGACGGGGTTTCGTGCGCGATCGCGCGACGTCGCGCGCGACGAGATGTCCGCCGGTGAGCCTCATGGCGGTCGCCTCGATCGCTGGAGGATGGCGACGATGTGCAGGCGACCGACGTGACAGGACGGACAGCGGTCGGCGTCCGGGACGGCGGGGCGTTCGTCAGTGGCCATGGGCACGAGATCGTGTCGTGCGCTCGACGACGCGATCGGCGCTGGCGCTGGTGGGAGAAGGGCACGGGGAGCGGCACGTAGCGGTCGTACTGCCCCTTCCCGCGAATGTGCAGGAGCAGGCGGGCGCTGTCCACGTCGGTCACCTGGAGGCGCGCGCCCTCGAGCAGCCGGAGGCCACACGCGTAGAGGGTGATGAGACACGCGCGGTAGACCGGCAGGCGCACGAGGGAGAGGATGCGCCAGACTTCCGCTCGACCGAGGACCACGGGGAGCTTCCGTTCGTGCGGGGGGCGCATGAGGGCGAGCGACGTGAAGGTCTTCCCCAGCGTATGCTCGATGAAGAACGTGATCCCGCACAACGCGATCGTGACGGTGGCGCGTGCGTAGTGCTGGACCTGCGTGAGGTGGAGGAAGTACTGGCGAAGCTCTTCGTCGGTGATCACGTCCGGCGACTTGTGAAAGTGCTGAGCCCGTCGGTGGACGGCGTAAACGTACGCCTCCTGGGTCCGGGCTGAGAACGCTCGGAGTTGCATGTCCTCGAGCATGCGTTGGCGCAACGGTGTCATGACGGTCTCCT
>CAYHSN010000566.1:0-2585 GCA_964359235.1 uncultured Vicinamibacterales bacterium
TGGTCGTGTCGATCGCGAAGAAGTACACGAACCGCGGCCTGCAGTTCCTGGACCTCATCCAGGAGGGCAACATCGGCCTGATGAAGGCCGTCGACAAGTTCGAGTACCGGCGCGGCTACAAGTTCTCGACTTACGCGACGTGGTGGATCCGCCAGGCGATCACCCGCGCCATCGCCGACCAGGCACGGACGATCCGGATCCCGGTCCACATGATCGAGACGATCAACAAGCTGATTCGGACCTCGCGGGCGCTCGTGCAGGAGCTCGGCCGCGAGCCGACCTCCGAGGAGATCGCCAAGCGGATGGACATCCCGGTGTCGAAGGTCCGCAAGGTGCTCAAGATCGCGCAGGAGCCGATCTCGCTCGAAACGCCGATCGGCGAGGAAGAGGACAGTCATCTGGGCGATTTCATCGAAGATCGCCAGGTGGTCTCCCCCGCCGACGCGGTGATCAACCTGAACCTGAGGGAGCAGACCGAGACGGTGCTCAAGACGCTGACGCCGCGCGAGGAGAAGGTCATCAAGATGCGGTTCGGCGTGGGCGACGGCAGCGAACACACGCTCGAGGAGGTCGGCCAGAACTTCGCCGTCACCCGCGAGCGCATCCGTCAGATCGAGGCGAAGGCGCTCCGCAAGCTGCGGCACCCGTCGCGCAGCCGCAAACTGCGGGCGTTCATGGAGGGAAGAGCACCGTAAGAAGACGTGAGATTTCAGGATTGCAATGCCATTGTCACAGAGGGGCCCATAGCTCAGCGGTCAGAGCCGCCGGCTCATAACCGGCCCGTCCCAGGTTCGAATCCTGGTGGGCCCACCAATTCAACGAAGAAGGTAGGAGGTAGGAGGTAGGAGACCGAAGGCTCGCCAACGAAACCCCGCTGGCGTGACGTAGTAAAATGGACGACTTGACGACAATCGAGCGAGCCAATGAACGGTCTGAACCGCCCGGCGAGGCGTCACCGCGCCCGCCGGAACCCGGACTCATCCAAAGCCCCGCCGGTGTCGGGGCTTTTCTCTTGTCAGCCGGCTCCTTCCGCGCTCTCCTGCCTCCTACCTCCTACCTCCTACCTCCTGTCACTGAGAGAGATGCATCCAGATCTTGAACTCCTCATCCGCCTCCAGAGCCTGGACGATGCCACCGCCCGGGCGAAGCAGACAATCGCCGACATGCCTTCGGAGGTTGCCGCCCTCGACGCCCGGCTGGTCGACAAGGAGCAGCAGCTTGCGGCCGCGCGCCAGCGGCTCGACGACTGCCAGAAAGCGCGCCGGGAGCTGGAGAAGCAGCTCGCCGCGGTCCAGACGCGTCTCTCGCGCTACAAAGAGCAGTTGATGGAAGTGAAGACGAACAAGGAATACCAGGCGATGCAGCACGAGATCGCCACGGCCGAGCGCGAGGTGCGGACGATCGAAGATCGGATCCTCGACCGGATGGAGGAGGCCGAGCAGGTCACCAAGGACGTCAAGCGCGTCGAGGCCGAGGTCGCCTCAGAGCGAGCGGCCGGCACCGCCGAGACACAGAAGCTCGACGATCTGCGCGTCACCCTCGACGCGCAGATCGAGCGCGCGGTTGGCGAGCGCGCGGAGCTCGTGGCCGGTATCTCCGCCGAGGCGCTGGCGATCTTCGACACCGTCGCCCGCCTCCGCAAAGGCGTCGCCGTCGTCGAGGTGCGCGACGGCCACTGCACGGTCTGCAACGTGCGCCTGAGGCCGCAGCGCTTTCTGGAGATCCGCCGCAACGACAGTCTCATCCAGTGCGAGAGCTGCCTGCGCATCCTCTACTACGTTCCGCCGCCTGGCGGCGACCAGGCGCCCGCCGACGCATGATCCGGGCGTACATCGATGGCGGAGCCAGGGGCAATCCCGGCCCCGCCGGCTACGGCGTTCGGATCGAGCGGGCTGACGGCACCCTCGTCGCCGAGCTGCACGAGCCGATCGGCGTCGCGACCAACAACGTCGCCGAGTACCGCGGCCTGCTGGCGGCGCTGCGCTACGCCGTCGAGCACGGGCATCGCATCCTGCACATCCGATCCGACTCGGAACTGCTCGTCAGGCAGATGCGGGGCGAGTACCGCGTGAAGAACGCGGGACTCAAGCCGCTCTTCGTGCGGGCGCGGCTGCTCGTGATGGAGCTCGACCGCGTCGAGTTCGAGCACGTGCGGCGGGAAGAGAACGCGGAGGCCGACCGGCTGGCGAATCTGGCGATGGACGAGGCGGAGCGGAGGCTGCGCGGCGAAGGAACGAGGGACGAGGAACGAGGAACGAAGAACGAGTAGCCTCAGGCCGTAGATCTCGCTCGTCGCCAGCCGTCCGTCATCGCACGGGTCGCCCGCGCGGCGCGCCAGCGCAAGGAACGAGTCGAGCGGCGTGTCGTCGGCCACCAGACCGTGGGTGGCGAGCTGGACCACGGCGCGGTCGCCGGCGGCGGCGCGCACCCGGTCTTCAGTCGCGTTCTGTCCGATCAGCGTCTCGACGCGATCGCGCGGCAGCAGCCGGGCGATCGCGCCGACTTCCTGCCGCGCGCCGAAGAGCGGTCCGTGCGGATCGATGGTGAGGATCGAGAAGATGCTGCGCTACAGCAAAGGCGTCCGC
>CAYHSN010000567.1:0-2576 GCA_964359235.1 uncultured Vicinamibacterales bacterium
GCCCTTCCGTGGCCCTTCCGTGGCCCTTCCGTGGCCCTTCCGTGGCCCTTCCGTGTTTCTGACGATGGCCTACATCGTGTTCGTGCAGCCGGCGCTGCTGGCCGTGTTCGGCTTCGTCGTGATGGCCGTGCTCGTCGCCATGCGCATGCGTGGCGCCATGCTCGCCGGCATGCTCGTCACCACCGCGATCGGCCTGGCGACCGGGCTCGTGAAGTACGAGGGACTCGTGAGCGCGCCGCCGTCGATCGCGCCGACGTTCCTCCAGTTCGACCTCCTCGGCGCGTTCCGGCCCGGGATGATCTCGATCATCTTCGTCTTCTTCCTCCTGGCGCTGTTCGATTCAGTCGGGACGCTCGTCGGTGTCGCCGAGCAGGCCGGCTTCATGCGCGGCGCCACGCTCCCCCCGCGCGCGGCGCGCTCCTCGCCGACGCAGCCGGCACGGTGATCGGCGCCGCACTCGGCACATCCACCGTCACGGCCTACATCGAAAGCTCCACCGGCGTCGCCGCCGGCGGGCGCACCGGCCTCGCGAATGTCGTCACGGCCGCCCTCTTTGTCCTCTCGCTATCCTTCTATCCGCTCGTGCGCATGATCGGGGGCGGCTACGACGCGGGCGGCGGTGTGACGCTGTATCCCGTGATCGCGCCCGCGCTCATCCTGGTCGGCACCATGATGATGCGCGGCGTGCGGCGCGTGGACTGGGACGACGCGACCGAGGCGATTCCGGCGTTCCTGACGATGATCGTGATGCCGCTCGCCCTGAGCATCACCGACGGCATCGCGTTCGGGTTCATCTCGTACGCGGTGTTGAAGGTCGCAACCGGCCGCGGGCGCTCGGTGCACTGGCTCGTGTACCTGTTCGCGGCGGTGTTGCTGGGGAGATACGTGTGGCTGGGAAGATAGCCGTTCGGCAGACTGAACTCTTGCCGTTCGGCTGAGACATCGCCGTTCGGCTGGATCATTGTCGTTCGGCAGACTGCCGCCTGCCGTTCGGCAGACTCACGACCGCCGTTCGACTGAACTCTTGCCGTTCGACAGACTGACGATTGCCGTTTGGCGACTGACGACCGCCGTTCGGCGACTGACGACCGCCGTTCGGCAGACTGACGATCGCCGTTCGGCAGAACTCTTGCCGTTCGGCAGACTGACGATTGCCGTTCGGCGACTGACGACCGCCGTTCGGCAGAACTCTTGTCGTTCGGCAGACTGACGATTGCCGAACGATCGGCGTCAGTTCCTGAACGGCAAGCGTCAGATCTCGAACGGCGAGGGTCAGCCGCTGAACGGCAAGTGTCAGATCCCTGAAGGCCGTATAATCGTCCATCGAGCGCCAGGCGGGAGCGTCCGATGCAGCACCAGTCACTTGCAGACGTGGCCGAGCGGCACGGCATTGTGCTCGTCGTGCAGTTTGGGTCGTCGGTCACGGGGGCCGTGCACTCCCGCAGCGACACCGATCTGGCCGTGTTGCTGGCCGACCCGGACGTCTCGCTCGTCCGGTTGGCCGAGCTCGGCGACGACCTGCACGCCGTGATACCCAACCGGCCGGTCGATGTGGCGATCATCAACCGGGCCGACCCGCTCTTTCTGAAGAAGATCCTGGAAACCGGACGCCTGCTGTACGGGTCCGAGCGTCGGTTCCAGGAGCTGAAGTGCTACGCCTTCCGCCGCTATCAAGATCACCGGAAGTATCTTCGGCTCGAGCGCGACTACGTCAGGCGCGCGATGGGCGCTCCGGTCGCGTCATGATCGACGCGGAACTGGTCACGCGGAAGATGGTTCTCGTCTCGAAGGACCTGGCGGCTCTCGAGCCGTTGGCGAGAAAGGAGCGAGGCGCCTATCTCGCGAGCACCATCGACGAAGTCGTTGCCGAACGATACCTTGAGCGGATGATCGGTCGGATGATTCGACATCAACTTCGCGCTGCGTGAGATCCCCGAGTACCTGCGTGGTGTGGAAGCGTATCTGTCGGCAGGCGTCAGTCGTTGAACGGCGTGCATTCAGATGAAGGGTTATTCCAACCCCCAGTTGCTCGTCACCCCTGACTCCCTCGCCGCGGAGCTGGGACTCCGGGCCGAGCCCTTCGACGCCGCTCAGGGCAGGCCCTTCGGCTCCGCTCAGGGCAGGCCCTTCGACTTCGCTCAGGGCAGGCAAGCTCGGCCCCTACTCGTTCCTCGTTCCTCGTCCCTCGTTCCTTCAATCAGCAATGAGCAATCGACAATCAGCAATGCGGAGCCGGCCTCCGGTTCCCGGCCTCCGGCCTCCGGAATCGCGCTCTTGGACTTGAGGCCGGCCGAACAGTTCGCCGCCGGTCACCTCCCCGGCGCGGCGCACGTCGATCTGTGGGGCGTGAGCCTCATCGACACCGATCCGGCGCCGATGCGCGCCTTTCTCTGGATGATCGTGCACGTGCTCGAGATGCGCGGCGTCGACGCGCGCGTGCCGGTCGTCGTGTACGATGAGCAGTCCGGGCTGCGCGCCGCGCGCGCGTTCTGGTTCCTCGAGTACTTCGGGCACCCGAACGCACGTCTGCTCGACGGTGGGTACGGCGCGTGGACGCGCGAGGGTCTGCCGGTGGC
>CAYHSN010000568.1:0-2576 GCA_964359235.1 uncultured Vicinamibacterales bacterium
TCACAGGGGCAAGGTCCTGGCCAGTCCGGCTTCCTTGGGGCGGACAACCGTAAGACATTGATAAAGATGACGTTACGGAGAGTCAACCCGGCTGGAAGGCCGGCGCGCGTGCCTGCGGAATCGACCAGCTCGTCGAGCGCATCGACGTGGCGGTCGAGCCGCCGATGGCTGTCCCGCCATGCCGAGAACCCGTCATAGCGATCGCCCGCTCGGCGAGAATCTGTCAACAACCTCTTTGATTTGAGGAGTTTCACTACAAGATCCGCCGGCCTGACCGCCTCCCGCGCGGCATGGCAGTTGCTCCGTCAGAGTCTGGGAGCACGCGAATGGAGTTGCTGCGAGCGCTGGCCTCGGTGATGGCGCCACCCGACGCCGCCGTCGCGCGCGTGGCCGCGACGCTGGAGCTGCCTGCCTCTCCCACGCCACCCGAGCACGCATTCCTCTTCCAGTCGCAACTACCGCCGCTCGCATCGCTCTACCTGAGCGCGAACGGCGAGGCCGGCGGCGACGCGCGCGATCGCATCGCGGGGTACTGGCGCGCGGTCGGCGAGACGCCGCCGTCCGAACCCGATCACCTGTTGCACATGCTCGCCTTCTACGCCGACCTCGTCGAGCAGGAGGAGCGTGAGAGCGACGAGTCGCGGCGCCACGCGGTCGCGCGGATCCGCAGGGCGTTCTACTGCGAGCAGCTTCTCGCGTGGCTGCCGGGATACGTGACGAAGGTCGATCTCATCGCATCGCGGACGTACCGGCGCTGGGGGCAGCTTCTCGAGCAGGTCGTGGCCCGCGAAGCCTGGCGCGCCGCCGCTCAGTCGTGCCTGCCCGGGACGCTGCGGCGCCTGCAGGAACTGGGCGAACCTCCGGCGGGCGATGCCGACGTGCTCCTTACGTATCTGGTCGCACCCGCGCGCAGCGGACTCATCCTGGCGCCCGTCGATCTCGAGCGGGCGGCGGACGAGCTGCACGTCGCGGCGCCCCGGGGGTCGGTACGGCAGGGACTCGCGTCGCTTTTCGGCATGCGCCAAGGGCCGTTGCTGAACTGGCTCGCGGCCGAAGCGAAACGCTGGGAAGCGCGCCACGAGCGCAACCGCGGTCTGCTGCCGGCGCTCTCCGATCACTGGACGCGGCGCGCGCGCGCAACCCGCGCGCTGTTGCTCGCGTGGATGCGGGGCGAAGAGGTCTCGGCGCCGGCCGGCACTGCCGCAGGCCAAGCGGCCTTACCCGCCCGCCGGGTGGGGCGGCCGCGCGGCGTCGTCCGCGGCCCGACGCGAATGTAGGGGCGCAGCTTGCCTGCCCTGAGCGAAGTCGAAGGGCTCCGCCCAGGCCGGCTCCGACCGGGCCGACCAAGGTCGGCCCCTACCTCAGCAACAGGAGTGACGCGGCCGACGCCACGGCCATCGCCGCGAGGCCGGCGGCCGCCAGCAGGCGGAACGCACCCCGGCCGATGGCGAGCGTGAGCAACGCTTTCATGGCGGTATTCGAGAGGATACCGATGGCGATCGCGCGTGCGGCGATGGCCGGATCCAGACCGAAGCCGCCGCCGCGCGCCATCGAGATCGTCAGCGCGTCCACATCGGTGAGCCCGATGACCGCGCCCGAAGCGAACACGCCCACCTCACCCCAGATCCTGTTTGCCGCGTACACCGCGAAGAGCACCACCTGGAATAGCACCGTCATCTGCAGCGCCGCTGTGAACTGCAGCGGGTTCGCGGGCGCGACGATGTCCGGACCCGTCTTGCGCTGTCTCGACAGGCCCGCAACGCTCGCGAGCAGCCCGACCACAAACGGCGCCACGAGATACGGCGCGAGCGCGGGAAGGAGCGACGCGTTGAGCACGGCGACTGCGACCCCGACGCGGATGAAGAGCACGGTGCTCGCCGCGAGCGCGCCGGAGGCGAGCGGGCCGCCGAGCCCGGGCTGCCCGCGGCTGGCGCCTGCGAACGTGAACGTCACGTTGGTCGACGAGACGAGGCCGCCAAGAAGACCGGTCACCGCATAGCCGTAGCGCGCGCCGAGCGCGCGCCGGGCGAGGTACCCGGCGAAACTCAGGCCCGAGAAGAACAGCACCCACATCCACAGCTCGCGCGGTCGCACGCCGCCAAGCGGTCCGTACGGCCCTTCTGGCAGGAGCGGCAGGATCACGACCGCCATCACCGCGAATCGAATCCCCGCTCGCAGGCTCGCATCGTCGAGCCGCGCAACAAACGCATGCAGGCGCGACTTCTCGACGAGCAGAAGCGCCGAGGCCGCAATGATCGCGCTTGCGACGGCAAGGCGGCCCGATCCGGCGCGCGGGCCGGCCGCGAGCACCACCAGCGCGGCGACCTCGGTCGTGCCGTCGACCTCCTTGCGGCTCGCCGCGGCGTAGGCGGCGACGACGAGCGCGGCGCCCCCGGCGAGCAGGACCGCCGCGAGCGCGACGGCACCCATCCGCCAGAGCCCGCCGGCGATACCGGCCATGACCCCGAGAAGCGTGAAGGTCCGCACGCCTGCAAAGCGCGCCGCCGGACCACTCGCGTGACCCGACCACTCGCGCTCGACGCCGATCGCGGCGCCGCCCAGCGCCGCCACGACGA
>CAYHSN010000569.1:0-2549 GCA_964359235.1 uncultured Vicinamibacterales bacterium
ATGACCCCGGTCACC
This sequence comes from uncultured Vicinamibacterales bacterium, assembly GCA_964359235.1. GTDB lineage: Bacteria > Acidobacteriota > Vicinamibacteria > Vicinamibacterales > JAHECP01 > CAYHSN01. Next base: position 16 of record CAYHSN010000569.1, read on the forward strand.
GCACTCGCGGCGGCCACCGCCGGCGAGCACAGATACACCTCACTCTTCGGATTGCCCATCCGCCCCTTGAAATTCCGGTTCGTCGTCGAAAGCGCCACCTCGCCATCGCCGAGCGCGCCCTGGTGCACGCCCAGACAGCAGCCGCAGCCGGGGTTCATGATCACGGCGCCGGCGTCGGCGAGCGTCGCGAGGTACCCGAGGTCGAGCGCCTCGCGATAGATCTTCCATGATGCGGGAAACACGATCATGCGAACACTCGTGGTGACTTTTCGGCCCTTGAGGATGCTGGCGGCGATCTCGAGATCGTCCAGCCGGCCGTTCGTGCACGATCCGATGACGATCTGGTCGATCTTCCTGCCCGTCGCGTCGGAGACCGGACGCACGTTGTCGACCGTGTGCGGCAGCGCGACCTGCGGCGCGAGCAGGGAGGCGTCGATCTCGATGACCCGATCGTACGTCGCGTCCGGATCCGGTCGGAGCGGCTCGATCGGATCTTTCACCCCCACGTCGTGCCGGAGGTACCACAGGGTCTCTTCGTCCGGCGGGACGATGCCGGCCGTGGCGCCCGCTTCGACCGACATGTTACAGAGCACGAGTCGCCCGGAGGTCTTCATCGAGTCGATGGCCGTGCCGTGGAACTCGATCACCTTGAAATTCGCGCCTTCCGCCGTCAGGCGGCCGATCAGATGGAGGATGAGGTCCTTCGGCGACACGAACGGCGAGAACGGGCCGTTGACGTAGACCTTGATCGTCGCGGGCACCTCGACGTTGAGGATGCGCCCGAGCGTCCACACGGCAGCCATCTCCGTCGCGCCGACGCCGAACGCGAACGCGCCGAGCGCGCCGTGCGTCGTCGTGTGGCTGTCGGTGCCGACCACGACCGCGCCGGGCCGGACGTAGCCGTTCTCGGGCAGCACCTGGTGGCAGATGCCGCCCTGATCGCCGCGGATGTCGTGGAACTTCGTGATGCCCTGCGCGGCGACGAACTCGCGGATCTTCTTCTGGTTGGTGGCCGTCTTCGCGCTTTCGGCCGGGACGCGGTGATCGAAGATGATGGCGATCTTCGACGGATCCCAGACGCGCGGCTCGAGGCCGGTGCCCAGAAAGATCTCCTGGAACTGGTTGAGGACGAGCGCGGCGTTCTCGTGCGACATCGCGAGATCGACCGCCGGCTCGACGACATCGCCGACCGCGACCGACCGCTGGCCCGTCGCCCGCGACAGAATCTTCTGAACGATCGTCATGCCCATGCGCATGTGCTCCTGGTGGCACAGGTCAGAGAACCGTCCACGCCGAACGGAACGCCGCGAAAACGGGAAGGCCACGAAGGCACGAAGACACGAAGACGCGAAGAGACGTAACGCCAACGTACGACAAGCCTCTTCGTTTCGGGCGTGACAGAAGACCTGCAGAGGTCTTTCGTGCCTTCGCGGCTCGATCGTGACGTGTTAGACAACACCCTTGTCCTTCAACGCGCGAAGTTGGTCCGGTCCGTAGCCGAGCGCGCCGTAGATCTCGTCGTTGTGCGCGCCGAGGCGCGGCGGCGGCGACTCGAGCGCGCCCGGCGTCTTGCTGAACTTCGCCGTCAGGCTGAACAGCTTCAGGTCGCCGATCTCCGGCTCGCGCACGGTCTGGATCGCGCCGCGATGCGCGATCTGCGACTGCGTGAGCGCCGCCTCCAGCCCGAGAATCTCTCCGGACGGGACACCCTTCTCGTTGAGCTTCTCGGCCCAGAACGCTGTCGGCCTCTCCTTGAGTTTCTCCTCGAGCAGAGGCGTGAGCGCTTTCCGGTTCGCCTTGCGCACATCGCGCTTCTGGAAGCGCGGGTCCGTCTTGAGTTCGGGTACGCCGAGGACGTCACAGACCGCCTCCCATTGCGCCTGCTGGTTGGCGGCGATGTTGACGTAGCCGTCCTCGGTGACGAACGTACCCGAGGGCGCAGCCGTGAAGTTGTCGTTGCCCATGGGCACCGGCGCCTGACCGCCGATGAGGAGGTTCGCCACGACCCAGCCCATCAGCGGCATGATCGAGTCGATGAGCGCCACGTCGATGAACTGGCCCTCGCCGGTGCGCTCGCGGTGGAAGAGCGCCGCCACGACGGCAAAGGCGCCGTTCAGCCCGCCGACGGTGTCGCAGATCGGGAAGCCGCAGCGCAGAGGGTGCAGGCGCTCGTCGCCGTTGACGTCCATCACGCCGCTCAGGCCCTGGATGATCTGGTCGTAGGCCGGCTTGAAGGCATCCGGCCCGGTCTGGCCGAATCCCGAGATGGCGCAGGAGATGACGCGCGGGTTGATCGCGCACATCGCGTCGTACGAGAACCCGAGCCGATCCATCACGCCCGGCCGGAAGTTCTCGATGACGATGTCGGACGTCTTGAGGAGCGCGCGGAAGATTGCCTTGCCTTCGTCGAACTTCAGGTTGAGCGTGACCGACTTCTTGTTCGCGTTCTGCGCGAGGAAGCTCGTGCCCATGAGCTGATCGTTCAGCGTGGTCACGTTGCCGAGCTTGCGCGCGAGGTCGCCGCCGTCCGGGTT
>CAYHSN010000570.1:0-2528 GCA_964359235.1 uncultured Vicinamibacterales bacterium
GCCGGGGTCAGTTTGGCGGCCGTCGCGGACCAGTCCGCGGGCCCAATCGAGCGCTCGACTTCGACGACGTCGCCGCGCGCGCGGATCCAGGGCTCGCGCAGCCGCGGCAATCCCTCGCGCACGTCGTGGCCGAGCGTACCGCGCGTGTCGTACACCCGCAACGGCGGGTCGCCGCCCGCGAGCGCGATCTCGCGCACCGGCACGCGCACGCCCTGGCCGTCCACGTACACGCGGCGTGAACCGGGAAACGCCGATTCGAAATCAGTCGAGGAGAGTGGGACGTACGGAGCGGCAGGAGACATGGCTGGACTCCAACAGAGCTCTCAGCTCTCAGCTTTCAGGCTTCGGCGGGGGGGAACGTTGAGGCTGGATGCGGGCCGCGCTCCCTCCGCCGGTCTGAACCGGATCAGGTTCCAAGGGTGTTCTCTCAATCTCCGTGACGCTTCGAAGGAGATACCCCTGGCGGCTGTGTGATCACTATAGCACTTCTGCGCGGCGTTACGATTCCAGCCTCCGCAGAATCAGGCACTTCAGGTAGTAGCTCTCGGGCACGCCGATGAGCACCGGATGGTCGCGCGCCTGCAGGCGTTTTTCGACGAGCGCCACCGTGACACGCGCGTCGTAGGCCGCCTCGGCCACGACCCCGCCGAAGGTCCCTTCGTCCACGTGGTAGGAACAACTGCAGGTGATGAGAAAGCCGCCCGGCGCGAGGAGCTTGAGCGCGCGCAGGTTGATCTCCTTGTAGCCGGCCAGCGCTTTCGGCACCGCGGCCTTGTTCTTCGCGAACGCCGGCGGATCGAGGACGATGGTGTCGAAACGCTCTCCGCCGCGCTCCAGTTCGCGGAGCTCGTCGAACACGTTGACCGCGCGCGCCCGCACGTTCGTGAGCCCGTTGCGCGCGGCGTTTCGCTCGATCCGCGCCACCGCGTCGTCCGAGACGTCGAGGGCGAGCACGTCCGCACAGCGCCTCGCCAGTGTCAAGGCGAACCCGCCGTGATAGCTGAAACAATCGAGAAGCCGCCCGTGTGCGTAGGCGATGGCGGCCGCGTGGTTCTCTCGCTGATCGAGGAAGAGGCCCGTTTTCTGGCCTTTCCACAGATCGACCTCGAAGTCGACCTGGCCTTCGCGGACCACGACCGTGTCCGGCACCTCGCCGTGCAAGAGCTCGACCTTCTGCTCGAGCCCCTCGAGCGTCCGCACGCGCGGATCGTTGCGCGCCAGGATGCCCGATGGCCGCTCGAGGTCGACGAGCATCCGCACGATCTCCGGCAGCAGGCGGTCGGCGCCCTGCGACAACGTCTGCACCACCAGATAGTCGCCGTAGCGATCCACGACGAGCGACGGCAGCAGGTCGGCCTCGCCGTGCGCGACCCGGTACGCCGTGGCGTCGATGGCGAGCGACCGCCGGTACGCGGACGCCCGTTCGAGACGCGCTCGCCACACAGACAGATCGGCCGGCGTCTCGCCGATGGTGACCATGCGCAGCGTGATCTCGGACTGGTCGCTGAAGAGCGCGCAGCCGACGACCCGGTCGCGCGGACCGATCACCCGGACCGTGTCGCCGCCGGCGGCCTGCACCTCGGCGACGTCCGTCCGGTACACCCAGGGATGCCCGGCGCGCACGCGCTCGGCGCCCCGGCGAGTGATGGTCGCGGTTGGTTCCATGACAGCTCTCAGCTCTCAGCTCTCAGCTTTCGGCTCTCAGCTCTCCAGTGTGCGACGACGTCGGGCTGATAGCTGATGGCTGATAGCTGACAGCTGATAGCTGATAGCTATAGTACAATTTCCGTCCATGCGAATCGCTCTAGGCGCCGATCACGCGGGTTACGCGCTCAAAGAGGACATCAAGAAGACGCTCGCCGAGTTCGGGCTGACGGTCGAGGACTTCGGCACCGGCTCCACCGACTCGGTCGACTATCCCGACTTCGCCGAGCGCGTCGCGCGCGGCGTCGCGGCAGGCCAGTTCGACCGCGGCATCCTCGTGTGCGGCACGGGGATCGGCATGGCCATCGCGGCGAACAAGATCCCGGGCATCCGGGCCGCGACGGTGACCGACGTCGAGATGGCACGGCTCAGCCGCGAGCACAACGACGCGAACGTGCTGGCCATCGGCGGACGTCTGCTCGACAAGAAGCGCGCGCTCGAGATCGTGCGCACGTTTCTCGAGACACCGTTTGGCGGTGACCGGCACCAGCGCCGCCTCGACAAGATCAGAGGGCTGGAGTCCAAGGCCTGAGGTGCACTGAGGGTGTAAGAGACAAGCCATGACGACGAACACGGAGATCGGCAGCCGCCTGCGCGCGCTCCGCGATATCGATCCAGACATCGCGCGCGCGGTGGCCGACGAGATCCATCGCCAGAACAGCGGCCTCGAACTCATCGCGTCAGAGAATTTCGTCAGCCTGGCCGTGCTCGAGGCGATGGGCTCGGTGATGACGAACAAGTACGCCGAGGGCTACCCGCGCAAGCGGTACTACGGCGGCTGCGAGTTCGTGGACGTCGCCGAGCAGCTCGCCATCGACCGCGCG
>CAYHSN010000571.1:0-2512 GCA_964359235.1 uncultured Vicinamibacterales bacterium
CTGAGGCGTAGCGACACGCAGCCTCTGCATGAAGTTGGAGAAGGAGCACTTGAGTGCAGCCACCGATTCGTCCACGATCGCAGTCTTGCCGATGTGCAGATCGCTCCCGCTCGACTTCGTAGTCACCAAATCGCCGACTTCCAACCGCGATTCTGATGCCTCTCTTGCGGTCAATCGGCGCCGCGCCGGATCTTCGATTCTCCATCTGCCATCGACCGTCTGTTCAGTCGAACGAAGAACAACGACGCCGTCGTCTGCGAAGTCTTCGCCCCACACGCCGCTGTCGTTCCTCGCCAGGAGTGCCTTGAATGGCTTCACCTCCCAATGCGCCGGAATCCCCCCCAGCCACTCGACGCCGGAGTCCTTGTAGGCCGGGTACGGCTTGAACCGCCGCGGCCCTGGCATGCCGACCGCGGTCTGCGCCCCGCTCACGACGCTTTCTCCCGCTCGTGCCGTCTCACGCATGGGCGCTGGCGAGCCAGCCGCGCTCGGCGAGCACGCGCCGCGCGAGTCGGATCTGGTGCTCGGAAAACTGCCGCTTGCGCTCGGCCCATGCGTAGGTGCGCGCGATGAGGTCTTCCTCCGATGCGGGATGCTCGCGCGTGGCGATCCAGTGCAGTGTGGCGAGCAGCTCCAGGCCGAACGGCGACTCGAAGCCTTCCACGAGATGCGCGACCTTCTCGAAGCGCGCCTGCGACTCCGGATGCGCTGCGAGCGATGCCCCGGCGTCGGCGACCGCACCGGGCACGAGCTGCAAGACCTTGTCGGGTGCGTCGCCGCCCGTTCCGTAGCCCGACACGTAGTAGCCCTCGATCGCGTGCAGCACGTGCCGGAGGTTCTCCGCGTACGGACCGTACGGCCCGGCGACGTAGCGCAGCCGCAGCGGTTCGCCGGCCTCCTGCGTGAAGTACATGAGCTTGTGCACTTCGAGCAGCGTGACAAACGGATCCAGTAGACCAGCGAGATAGCGGTCCATCAGGCCGACGAGTGCCGCCCGTCCCGGCGTCATGGCCGGGATCTTGCGCGCCTTCGGGACCGGGGCCGTCTCGGACGTCGGCGTGGGCTCGAACACGATCGCGTGCACATCGGGAAGCGCGAGAAACGCTCGCTCGATACGGGACCGCACGTCGGCCCACGGGAGGCCGCCGAGGCCGGCCCCGAGCGGCGGGAGGGCGATCGAGCGGATCCCGCGGCGGCGGCCCTCGGCGACCAGCGCGTCGAGGCCCGTCTGGATGTCTTCGATCCTCGACCTGCCGTGCCAGTGCCGCTTGGTTGGGAAGTTGATGATGTAGCGCGGGTGGGTGAGCTGCCCGGTGTCGAAGACGAACATCCGGCCGGGCTCGACCTCCCCCAGCTTGCAGGCGCGCGCGTAGGCCTTGAAGTTCTCCGGGAACGCCTGCTTGAACTGGAGCGCGACGCCGCGCCCCATGATGCCCACGCAGTTCACCGTGTTGACCAGGGCCTCGGCGTCCTCCGCGAGGATGTCGCCCGTCTTGAACTCGATCATCGCCGCGCCTCCTGTCCTAGAAGTACCATTCCTGCCGGACCTCGATCGGCGGTTGGCGGCCCGTGCCCGCGAGGGCTGCGGCCGCCTGCGCCTGGACAGCGGCCGAGCATACCCCGACGCGCTCGATCAGGCCGAACGGAAGACGTCCATGAACCAGGAACTCGGCCTGCTTACGTTCCTTCACCTCAGCCGGCCGGAAGTACGTCGCCGCGAGCGCCGGCCAGTCGAGCTGGTCCAGCTCCTCCACCCGCGAGCGGAACTCGGTGTAATAGGCCCCCGCATTGGAGAGCGAGAAGGCCCAGCGCGCTCCCGAGCGCTCCGCCCACTGGACCACCGCGTGCAGGTCCGCTTCGAGGTGCACGATCGGTTCCTGGCCGCCGCGATACGTCAGCTCGGGATGGTTCGCACAGTGGATCACGTAGAGCATGACGGACCGCGGGCAGAAGTAGAACGGGACATAGTCGCCGACCTTGGTGCCCGGGTGGCGGTCAACCTCCAGTTCCTCGACCCGCCGCCGCTTGATGCCGGACATCCCGACGGCCTGCACCGGCCCGCCCCGCGCCATCATCGCCGCATCGGACAGAAGCTCGCCGTCAGCCGCGATCTTGCGCAGATTGTCCACGTGCGTGATGTGGTAGAGCTTCGGGCGGGTCGGAGGCGTCGTCATGGTTGGGGCCTCCGGCATCCTCGTTCCTGGTCGGACCAAGTCATGCCGACAACGCCTCCAGGTACGGCCCGACGACCGTCCGGATCCGGCACACCCCGGCGGTTCGCACGATCTCGTCCACGGTCGTGATCCGGGAGCGGACCGCGTCGCGCAGGGCCTCCATCGCCACGTCGATCCCCACCTTGTTCCGGTAGCGGAAGGAGTCGACGACCGTTCGGGCGGGCGAGGTGATGGAGACCGGGACGCCGAGCATCGTGCGCTTGACCACGCCGTAGGTGAGCATCGCGCCGGAGAAGCGCACGATGCGCAGGCGGGTGGGAACGCGCCGGGGCTTGCGG
>CAYHSN010000572.1:0-2495 GCA_964359235.1 uncultured Vicinamibacterales bacterium
GCCAGCGCCGGCGACGGAACCGGCCGTGCACGAGGCCACCGCCCGCTTGCGCGAGGCGGCCGCCGCGAAGAAGTGCTGGCCGTGCGGCTGCCTGCACGACACGCTGGCGGCCTTCGAGGGCGTGCGCCCGGAACTCGAGCGGGCGCCTGATCTCGTGCAAGCCGTGAGCGACGCGCGGGCGCACCTCACGCCGGTCCGCTACGCCTGCCTGGTGTGCGACGTCTGCTACCCCGCCCTGGCGCTCGACGCGCTGCACGGCTCGGGAATCGTGACCCCGGTCGAAGCCGGGACGTGCGCGGTCCCGCCGGCCGAACCACGTGACGGGTGGCCGCCGCTCGCCGGCGCGTACACCGTGCTCCGCTATCACGCGCCCGTGGCTGTCTGCACCCTCACCGACGAACCGCTCGCAACGCAGGTGGCGCAGGGGGCCGGGCCGGAGACGGCCATCATCGGGACGCTCCAGACCGAGAACCTCGGCATCGAGCGCCTCATCCTGAACGTCGCCACGAATCCGAACATCCGGTTCCTGATCGTCTGCGGGGAAGACTCGCGCCAACTGGTCGGCCACCTGCCCGGGCAGTCGCTTCTGGCGCTGGCGCGATCCGGCGTCGACGAGTCTGGCCGCATCATCGGTGCGAATGGACGACGACCGGTTCTCCGCAACGTGGCGCGAGACGCGATCGCACACTTCCGCCAGATGGTTGACGTCGTGGACCTCATCGGTTGCAGCGAGATTCCGCGCATCACATCGGCCATCGCCGAGTGCGCGGCGCGCAATCCCGGCCCCGGCGAGCCGTGCTCCATCGGACGCCGCATCACGGCGATCCGCGGTTACGTGCCCGACCGGATGGTGACCGATCCGTCGGGCTACTGCGTGATCGGCGTCGATCGCAGGCGCCGTCTATTGTGGCTCGAGCACTACCGGAACGACGGCGTGCTCGACGCCGTCATCGAAGGCAAGACGGCTGCGGAGCTGTATGTGCCGGCCGTCGAGCGCGGCCTGGTGTCGCGCCTGGATCATGCCGCCTACGTTGGGCGCGAGCTGGCCCGCGCGGAACACGCGCTGCTCACCGGCGAGCCGTACGTGCAGGACCGCGCGCCAGAAGCTGCCGGGACACCGACGCCCGCCGCGTGCGAGTGCGAGCGACGGCGGTGAGTCACCGAGACTCTACGCGCCGCCTCACGGCTTCTTCTCTGGTTTCATCACCTCGGCCTTGAAGCCCGATTTCTTGGTGACCGCCTTCGCGATGGCTTCGGGATCGGTCTTCGCCGGGTCGTAGGTGACCACGGCTCGACCCTTCTCGTAGCTCACGTCGGCGTCGGTGACGCCGGCGACCTTCTTCGCCGCCCGTTTCACGGCAGCGGCGCAGCCGTCGCACGTCATGCCCGAGACCTTCAAGGTGCAGACTTTCAGGGTTTCGCTCTGTTGAGCGGTGGCCGGCTGAGTGTTCTTCTCCTGGGCGAACAGGATGGTGGCGCACGCGACGAGGACGGCAAGCAACGCGATGCTCTTTCTCATGGTCGTTTCACCTCCGTGGTTCGCGCTATGGCAAGAACCCGACGTAGTACGGGAAAGCAACCAGCAGGCCGACCAGCGCGGCGACGACCCAGACGACGAACCTGGCGCCAGGCCTGGACGATGTCCGACAGCGTCCGTCAGCCTCGCACGTCCCGGTGTGTCGATAGGCGCCATGGAACGCGAAGGCGAGCAGCACGGCCGTGACCGCCAGGAACGCGGGCCGGAGGGGTTCCAGCCGCACGGCGGCCGCGCCGAGCGCGCCCGCACCAACTGCGGCGAGCAGCACCGGGCCCAGGCAGCAGGCGGAGGCCAGGGCTGCCGCGACGACCGAAGCCCATGCGGCCTTCATCTGCGGTACACCTGTCGCGAGCTCGACATCCTGACTCACCGTTCCGAAGGCTGAAGGATCCCTTCCACCCGGGCGACCGCCTGGATCACGTCGCCGAGGCAGCACGTCCCGCGCGGGTTCCGCAGCTCGCACGCGCAGCGTCGCGCCGCGATGAGGGCGCGGACCCGCTGCGCGGCCTCCGAGCGTCCCGTGCGTTCGATCTCCGCGCGGATGTCGGCCTCGTTCTCCCCGAAGCAGTAGCAGATCATCCGGCGGCCGAACGGCTCCTTCTGCCAGACCGGCACCCTGATGTCGGTCGTGCCGAACACCCGGCTTGCGGCGTCGAAGTAGACCGTGGGGCAGGCCGCGCTTCCGCAGAATCGGTGCTGCGTGGCGCTCACCCGTCGCATCGCCGCCTCGGTCAGCAGCGCCTTGACCGTGCGCAGCTCCACCGGGACGCCCCTGTCGCCGCAGGTCGGGCAGGCGGCGCCCGCGGCGGCCGCGGCGCCTGGAGCCTGGCAGCAGTCTGTTTTTTTCTTGCGTGCGAAGTCAGAACGCACGGCTGATGCCGAACTGGAAGATGACCGGCGAATCGAGCTGTCGGTTGGCGAGTCGCCGGTACGCCGGGATCTTCGCCTCGACTTGCAG
>CAYHSN010000573.1:0-2491 GCA_964359235.1 uncultured Vicinamibacterales bacterium
ACCACGTGACGGCCGGCGCCTCGACGTTCACGACGCACCTCCTGCGCAGCCGCTTCAACTACAACGTCAGCTCCCTGCTGTCGGTCAACGCGCTCGTGCAGTGGTCGAACGATACGAGGAGCCTCGTGACCAACGTCCGGCTGAACTGGATCTACCGGCCTGGCACAGACTTCTACCTCGTCTACACCGAGGTCGACGAGACGGGTGGCGACTTCACGCCTCGTAACCGGACCCTCATTGCCAAGGTAAACTACATCCTGGACTTCTGACGCGTCCGACGGGTTGCCTCGACCGCGCCGGGCCGCAAGGGGGGACTGACCATGAGACGCCTGACGATCGGGATCGCGACCGCACTCTTCATCGTCGCCACGACGGCCTCGCTCGTCGCCGACACGCTCATCATGCGTGACGGCCGGCGGATTCGCGGCGAGCTCAGGAGCGTCCGGGACGGCATCATCGAGTTCGCGGAGGAGCGGTTCATGTCGCCGCGCATCCTGCGCGTGAACCGTGACGAGGTCGAGCGCATCGAGCTCGACCAGGACACGGGTTCATCGACCGAGGCGGGCCGTGTGTCGCGGCCCGCGGGCCTGCGCGAGCGCGAGGTCAGCGTCGCGGCCGATGTCGCGTGGCACGACACGGGCATCGACGTGCGGGTGGGACAGACCGTCTACTTCGAGGCCCGCGAGAGGGTGAAGTGGGGCCCCGACCGCCGTGACCTCGCGTCGGGCGAACGCAACTCGCCGCGCAACCCGAACCGCCCCATGCCGAACCGGCCCGCGGCGGGGCTCATCGGCAAGATCGGCGCGGACTCGACCGATTACTTCTTCATCGGCGGCGAAGAAGGGCCGACTCGGATGCAGGCGCGCGGGCGGTTGTTTCTCGGGATCAACGACGACTTTCTCGCCGACAACTCCGGCCGATTCCGGGTGACGGTTTACTACTGACGCGTGCCGGGACTGGGGACTGGGAACTCGGGATTGACGATTGTCGATTGACGATGACGATTGTCGACCGGCCTCTGACCCCCGAGTCCCGAGTCCCGAGCGCCGAGTCCCGGCTGTGATACATTCCCCAGCTCGATGGACTTCCGACTGACCGACGAGCAGGAGCTGCTGCGCAAGAGCGTGCGCGAGTTCGCCGAGCGCGAGATCCGCCCGCACGTGATGGAGTGGGACGAGGCGCAGCACTTCCCGATGTCGCTCCTGCCGCGCCTGGCCGATCTCGGCCTGACCGGCATCCAGATCCCCGAGCCGTACGGCGGCGGCGGGATGTCGACGGTCGATTACTGCGTCTGCATCGAGGAGCTGGCCCGCGTCGATCCGTCCATCGCGCTCTCCATCGCCGCGCACAACGGCCTGTGCTCCGCGCACATCTTCATGTTCGGGAGCGAGGCGCAGAAACAGACGTACCTGGTGCCGCTCGCCAGCGGACAGATGCTCGGCGCGTGGGGCCTGACCGAGGCGAGCGCCGGGAGCGACGCCGCGAGCCTCCGCACGACCGCGACGCCGACCGGGGACGGCTGGGTCATCAACGGCTCGAAGGCCTTCGTCACGCATGGTTCGATCGGCGGCGTCATCGTCGTGATGGCCGTGACCGATCGCGCGCGCGGCCACCGCGGCATCTCGGCCTTCATCGTCGCGCGTGGCGAGCCTGGCATGAAGCCCGGCAGGAAAGAGAACAAGCTCGGCATGCGGGCGAGCGACACGAGCGAGGTCGTGTTCAGCGACTGCGACGTCGGCCGGGATCGGCTGGTGGGCGAGGAAGGACAGGGCTTCGTCAACACGCTGCAGGTGCTCGACGCGGGCCGCGTCGGCATCGCGGCGCTGGCGGTGGGCCTCGCGCAGGGCGCCTACGAGGCGGCGCGCGCCTACGCGCTCGAGCGGCGCCAGTTCGGCCAGCCGATCGGCGCATTCCAGGCGATCCAGTGGAAGCTCGCCGACATGGCGATGCGGATCGACGCCGCGCGCCTGCTCACCTATCGCGCCGCGCACCTCAAGGATCGCGGCCAGCGCGTCACGCGCGAGTCGGCGATGGCCAAGCTCTACGCGAGCGAGATCGCCGTGCGCGCGGCCGAGGACGGCGTGCAGATCCACGGCGGGTACGGCTTCGTGAAGGACTATCCGGCCGAGAAATACTTCCGCGACGTGAAGCTCACGACCATTGGCGAGGGCACGAGCGAGATCCAGCGGCTCGTCATCGCGCGGCAGATCCTGGGGCGCTGATGGCCGAGGTCTCGCTCGCCGAGCGCGTCCTGTCCGGCGACCCGCGAGCCGTGGCGCGGGCCATCTCCCTCATCGAGAATGAGGCGCCGGAGGGGGCCGAGGTCGTCCGGCGCCTCTTCAGCCGGACGGGGCGGGCGTATCTCATCGGCGTGACGGGCCCGCCCGGCGCCGGCAAGAGCACGCTCGTCGACCGCATGACGACACAGCTGCGCCGCCAAGGCACAACCATCGGGGTCGTGGCCGTCGATCCGACGAGCCCGTTCAGCGGC
>CAYHSN010000574.1:0-2488 GCA_964359235.1 uncultured Vicinamibacterales bacterium
GGCTCTACCTTCGTGCCTTCGTGTCTTCGTGGCTCTACCCTCGTGCCTTCGTGTCTTCGTGGCTCTACCTTCGTGCCTTCGTGTCTTCGTGGCTCTACCCTCGTGCCTTCGTGTCCTCGTGGCTGACTAGTCACCTTCCCACAACCAGGCCGCACCTCTGACGCCACTCGAATCCCCGTGCAACGCGCGGACGAGGCGCGTGTCGACGCGGTCCGAGAAGATGAAGGGGTCCCACAGCCGCGGCACGTTCGCGTAGAGCCGCTCGGTGTTCGACATGCCGCCGCCCAGGACGATGACGTCCGGATCGAGCACATTAATAATGGAGGCGAGCGCGCGGGCCATGCGGTCCTCGTAGCGGGCCAGCGCGGCGGTCGCGTCGGCGTCCCCATCCCCCGCCCGCCGGACGATTTCGGCCGGTTCCAGCACCTCTCCGGTCGCCGCCTGGTAGTCGCGCGCGAGGCCGGGTCCTGACAGAAACGTCTCGATGCAGCCCGAGCGGCCGCAGTAGCACGGCGCCCCCGGCCACTCGCCCGGTCGCGGCCACGGCAGCGCGTTGTGCCCCCACTCGCCCCCGATCGCGTTGTGCCCGACGAGGACTCGCCCATCCAGCGTGATGCCGCCGCCAGTGCCCGTGCCGATGATGACGCCGAAGGCGATGTGCACACCGGCGGCCGCGCCGTCGATCGCCTCAGACAGCGTGAAGCAGTTGGCGTCGTTGGCGAAGCGCACGGGCCGATCGAGCCGCGCGGACAGATCGTCCCGGAGCGCGCGGCTGTTCAGCCACGTCGAATTGGCGTTCTTGACGAGACCCGTCGCCGGCGAGATGGTGCCCGGAATGCCGACGCCGACGGTGCCGCGTTGCCCGGTCTCGCGCTCGATACCGGCGACGAGCTCGACGATGGCGTCGAGCGTAGCTTCGTAATCGTGGCGCGGTGTGGAAACGCGCGTGCGCGCGAGCTCGCGGTGGTCCTTGTCAAGGGCGATCGCTTCGATTTTGGTGCCGCCGAGGTCGATGCCGATGCGCATACGAGAAGGAACGAGAGATGAGGAACGAGGAACGAGTAGCCAGTAGAGGCGGGTCTTCAGACCCGCCGGTCACGTCAATTCTTGATCACGCCGTCTGGTAATGCCACAAACGGCGGCGGCGACGCAGGGTCGATGGGCTGGTAGTCGAAGTACTCGCTGGCGAAGTCGATGTCGAACCGGCGGAACCACATCGCGCGGCCGGTGCCCGTCAGGCGGGCGCCGGCCGGCAGCCAGACGCCGTCTGGCATCTGGCGCCGCGTGAACACGCCCTTCGTTCCCTGGTAGATGCGCGCCACGAAGCCGAGCCCGAACGAAATGGTGTCGATGGCCTCGGCCTCGACGCGCATGATCTGCTTCTCGTGCTCTTCGATCCACACCCGCCCCTTGAAGTGCTTCACGAGGCGGCCCTCTCCGGTCCACGGCCGCGCGCCGGGTTTCGGCGCGAAGGCCACGATGATGGTGGGCCGACCGTCGAGCGTGTCGCGCCGCTCGAGCCTGTAGTCGAGCGTCGCGACGACGTCCTCGACCATCCGCTGCTCGCGCTCACCCACGACGCTGTCCTGGTCGAGCCGCCGCTGGCGATCGCGCGCGGACTCCCCCATGAGCCGCCTGACGTAGTCGTCGACCTTCGCGCGCTGCCGGCGATCCTGTCCGGCCAGATCCCGCTCACTCACGGGCACCCCGTTGGTCGCGATGTGGCGGTAGTACGTCAGCTCGAGGACCGGCGACGGATACACCTCGTAGAAGTTCGTATCGCCCGTGCCGATGCGACCGAACGGGTTGCGCCCCATCTCGGTCCGGCGCAGCTTGTAGGTGTAGCGCACCTGGAGCCGCTCGTCGCTCGCGAGCTTCTCCTTCGCCGCGGCGAGAAACGCCGCGTGATCGGGCAGCGGTCTCTGCTCCTGCGCGGCGGCGAGCCACGCGCACATCAGGCTCGCAACCGCGAGCGTCAGACCGACGACTCGGGTCATGTGTTCAATGATGCCGCCAAACGGCGGGCACGTCCACTGGGCGGAGCCCGTGGTACGCCCGCCGTTCGGCGTTGGGAGCTTGACTTGGACCATAAACGCGGAACCGGCCTGTGGCGGAGTTGCGCCCGGTCTCGTCGGCGCGCGTGGCCGCGCGGCCGGTCGGCGGTGCGAAGGGTCGCCTCACGGTGCCGGCCTCCTTCTTCGAGCCGCTGCCGGACGATATCGTGGACACCTTCTTTGCAGAGGGAACGGCAGCTCCGAGAGGCGCACTGGTCGCAGAGCGCCCCGGCCGACTCTCTTCAGCGCGCCGGCGCACCCGCGCGAAAGGCCGCCGGTGAAGCTGCTGCTCGACACGTGCACGTTTCTGTGGATCATCACCGACGCGCGCGAGGTGCCGCGACGCGTCGTCGAATTGTTTCGCGCGCCGGATCACGACGTCTACCTGAGCGCGGTGTCGGCCTGGGAGATTGCGCTGAAGCATGCGCTGGGGC
>CAYHSN010000575.1:0-2485 GCA_964359235.1 uncultured Vicinamibacterales bacterium
GGCGGTGGAGGTCCACCACCTGCCTCTCCAGGTCCGTCTCATACTCGTCCCACGTCTCCCGGTTCTCGCGCGTGGAGTTTCCATGCATGCCTGGGGTCTCAGACTGCGCGGAGTCCGCTGGCCGCTCGCGGTAGTAGCGCGGCCCACGGTTTCGCCTTCCGTCACGTGGCACGACGTCGGCACTCCGGTGGCGATTATTTCGCAGCTCAATGCCCTGCCTGCATGTGCCCCTGTCAACGCTTCGGTGGCTGCCTTGCGGCCGACCACGCATGACTCGGGGTCAGGATGGGTCGCTACCCCTTTCCTGTGTGACTCTCGCATTCACGACTCCACGCCGGTTTATCCCGGCGCACGCCACGGGCTGCTACAGCATGCTGACGACGCGGCGCCTGACGCGCACGCGCTCGTCGTCGAGCTTGCCGTTGAGCGTCATGGCTTTCCGGTCGCGTGAGATCGCGATTGAGAACTCCTTGCCCTCGTCGAGACGTTCGACGCGCCGGCGCACGTCCGACACACTGTCAACCGCCGCGCCGTCAATCGCGGTGATCACGTCGCCGGCCTTGAGCCCGGCCTTCGCGGCGATCGATCCATCCGTGACGCTCGTCACGAGCACGCCATCCTTGACCCCGAAATAGTCGGCGAGCTGCGGCGTCAGGTCCTGCGCCGTGATGCCCAGCCGTCCCGTCTGAATCCGGCCGCCGAACTCGAACGCGAACGGCTCCACGCGGAAGTCGCGCAGCCGCTCGAGCTCGGGCTCGATTTTCATCCGCAGGTCGCGACTCAGCGACTCGAGGTCGCGGCCGAGACGATCGCCCGTGTACCCGCGCCAACCAGCGTCGGGCGTCAGCTCGACGTCAATGCGCTTGCCCGCGCGAATGGCGGCGGCCTTCACGGTGCGGCCCTCGGGCGTTTCCTGGACGAGCCGCGTGAGCTGCCGCGCGCTGCGGACCTTCTCGCCGTCGTACTCGACGACGACATCGCCCGCCTTGAGTCCCGCCTTCTCGGCCGGCGAGCCGCTGCGTACTTCCTCAACGACCGCGCCGGCCTGGCTCGCGAGCTTCTCGCGCTCCATGTCGGCTTTGTCCACGTCGCGGATCGATGCGCCGATGTGGCCGCCGCCCCCGAACACCTGCACCATCGGCTCCTCAGACACCCGGACCGCGCGGCGTTGCCCGAGCGCCCGCGGCGCGTAGACGGCCGCCGCCGCGACGAACCCGACGAGCACCAGTGCGACTCCCACACTCTTCACGAGCTTCATGGATTCCTCCGTGGTCGCTCTGTAAGACGGATCAGACAGACAGGAGGTTTGGCGGTAGTGATTCGCGAGATTTCCCACACGGCCATGAATTTCGGACTGCGAACATTATTGTGTTGATTGTGCATGTTCCAGACATTACCATGCATGAATACAGGCGAAAATCAGGCGAATGTAGCCGTCGTCATTGCTATCTCCGCATGAAATTCATGACGTCGTGTTGACAAGACTCAGTCGCGTGCCGTAGTCTTGTTTCACTCATGACGGACGTCGCCACGCGAGAAGGTCCGGCCAGAACAGAAAGCGCGCACCGCAAGGCTGAAATCCTGGAAGCGGCCGAGCGGGCGGGCGTGAAGTTCATGCGCCTGCAGTTCACCGACATCCTCGGCGTCATCAAAAACGTCGAGGTCCCCGATCGACAGTTCGACGAAGCGCTCGACGGCCGCATCCTGTTCGACGGGTCGTCGCTCGAGGGCTTCATCCGGATCGAAGAGACGGACATGTTCCTCAAGCCCGACCTCGACACGTTCCGGATCTTCCCGTGGCCCTCGCATCAGGCGGGAGGCAAAGTCGGGCGCCTCATCTGCGACATCCACAATCCGAACGGTACGTCGTTCGAGGGCTGTCCGCGTTTGGTGCTGAAGCGCGCGATCGCGCGCGCGGCCGCCGCGGACCTCGTGATGCACGCCGGCCCCGAGATCGAGTTTTTCCTCTTCCAGATGAAGGACGGCGCGCCGACGACGCTGACGCACGACGCGGCGGGGTATTTTGATCTGACGCCCGTCGATCGCGGCGAGGACGTGCGACGTGAGATCGTGCTCGTGCTCGAGGCGATGGGATTTCTGGTCGAAGCGGCGCACCACGAGGTGTCGGCCGGGCAGCACGAGATCGATCTCCGCCAGGAAGACGTCCTCACCGCGGCCGACAACATCTCGACCTTTCGGCTCGTCGTCAAGCACGTCGCGCTGCGCAACGGCCTGCATGCGACGTTCATGCCGAAACCGATCTACGGCATCAACGGGTCTGGCCTGCACATCCACCACGCGCTTTTTCGCAACGGGGGAAACGCATTCGACGATGGGCGCGGAGAGTGGCAGTTGAGCGATACGTGCCGGCATTTCATCGGCGGCGTGCTGCGCCACGCGCGCGGGTTCTGCGCCATTACGAACCCGCTCGTGAACTCGTACAAGCGGCTCGTGCCCGGCTACGAGGCGCCGACGAGCGTCGCGT
>CAYHSN010000576.1:0-1061 GCA_964359235.1 uncultured Vicinamibacterales bacterium
TGCCTTCGTGTCTTCGTGGCCGATCGTCGTGAGTACGAGTGCAGCGTGACATGATCCCGATCTTCGACGAAGCGTCGATTCGGCGCGTGATGAGCCCGGCCGTCGCCGTGCGCGCGGTCCGCGAGGCGTTCCGGGCGGACGGCGAGGGACGCACGACCGTGCCGCCGGTCATCAATCTGACCGTGCCGGGCGGCGACGGCGAGTTCCACGTCAAGACGGCGTGCATCGAGGGCACGCCGTGGATCGCAATCAAGATCGCGTCGGGGTTTCCGGGCAACGTCACACGAGGGTTGCCGACCGGGTCCGGCCTCATGGCGCTGTTCGACGTTGCGACGGGACTTCCGGCGGCGCTGCTGCTCGACAACGGGTACCTCACCGACATTCGCACCGGCGCGGCGGGCGCGGTGGCGGCCGAGTGCCTGGCGCGGACGACGATCGAGACCGTCGGTGTGCTGGGCTCAGGCGTCCAGGCGCGCCACCAGGTCGTGTGCCTGTGTGAAATCACGCGACCGCGCCGGCTGCTCGCGTGGAGTCCGGAACCCGACCGCCTGGCCGAGTACTGCGCCGAGATGCGCGAGCGTCAGGGACTCGACGCCCGCGCGATGCCAGACGCCGAATCGGCGTGCCGCGAGGCCGATGTGCTCATCACCGCCACGCCCGCCCGCGCGCCGCTCGTGCGGGCGGAGTGGCTGTGCCAGGGCGCGCACGTCACGGCGCTCGGATCGGATTCCCCGGGCAAGCAGGAGCTGGACGCCGCCTGTCTCGCGCGCGCGGACCTGGTCGTCGTGGACCGGATGTCGCAGTGCGCCGCATTCGGCGAGTTGGCGTCGGCGATCGCTGCAGGCGTCGTGACGGCCGATCGCGTGCACGCGGAGCTCGGTGCGATCGTCGCCGGCAGGAAACCCGGACGTACGAGCGACCGACAGATCACGATCGTCGATCTGACCGGCGTGGGGTTTCAGGACACGGCGATCGCCGCGGCGGCGTTCGAGGCGCTTCGCGCCGGCAAGCCGTGACGGCTGAATGCTTTCCGTTCGGCACACTGACGATCGCCGTTCGGC
>CAYHSN010000576.1:1161-2485 GCA_964359235.1 uncultured Vicinamibacterales bacterium
CCTCAATTCATCTTCACCATGAAAGGCCTGGGCAAGGTCTATCCGCCAGACACCCAGGCCCTCAGCGACATCTGGCTGTCGTTCCTGCCCGGCGCCAAGATCGGCGTCATCGGCTGCAACGGCTCGGGCAAGAGCACGCTGCTCAAGATCATGGCCGGTGTCGAGACCGAGTTCGGCGGTGAGGCGTTCCCGGCCGGCGGCACGTCGATCGGGTACCTGCCGCAGGAGCCGCAGCTCGATCGGGCGAAGACCGTCCTCGGCAACGTCGAGGAAGGCGTCGCCGAGACTCGCGCCCTGTTGCATCGTTTCGACGAGATCAACGCGCGTTTCGGCGAGGACCTGCCGCCCGAGGCCATGGACAAGCTGCTCGAAGAGCAGGCGCGCGTGCAGGATGGGATCGAAACCGTCGGCGGCTGGGATCTCGACTCGCGTCTCGATCTCGCCATGGACGCGCTGCGGCTGCCGCCAGGCGACGCCGACGTCTCGACGCTCTCGGTCGGCGAGCGGCGCCGGGTCGCGCTCTGCCGGCTGCTGCTGCGGTCGCCGGACCTGCTCTTGCTCGACGAGCCGACGAACCATCTCGACGCGGAGTCGGTCGCCTGGCTCGAGCACTTCCTCAAGGACTACCCCGGCACCGTCGTCGCCATCACGCACGACCGCTACTTTCTCGACAACGTCGCCGGCTGGATCCTCGAGATGGACCGCGGCGCGTACTACCCGTGGGAAGGCAACTACTCGTCGTGGCTCGATCAGAAGCAGCGGCGCCTCGAGGTCGAGGCGAAGCAGGAGACCAAACGCCAGCGGACGCTCATGCGCGAGCTGGACTGGATCCGCATGTCGCCGCGCGCGCGGCAGGCGAAAGGCAAGGCGCGCCTCAACTCGTACGAAGCGCTGCTCGCCGAAGATCCCGGCAAGAAGATCGATCAGGTCGAGATCTACATTCCGCCCGGGCCCCGGCTCGGCGACGTCGTGGTCGAGGCGCGCCAGGTGCGCAAGGGCTACGGCGAGCTGATCCTGATGGACGACATGACCTTCACGCTGCCGAAAGGCGGCATCGTCGGCGTGATCGGCCCGAACGGCGCCGGCAAGACGACGCTCTTCAGGATGATCACGGGGCAGGAGCCGCCCGATGCGGGGACGCTGCGCCTCGGCGAGACGGTGCAGATCGGCTACGTCGATCAGAGCCGCGACGCGCTCGATCCGGCCAAGACCGTCTGGGAGGAGATCTCGGGCGGCGAGGACGAGCTGACGCTCGGCAAGCGCGCCGTGGCGTCGCGCGCCTACGTGTCGTGGTTCAACTTCAAGGGGCGCGACCAGCAGCGCA
>CAYHSN010000577.1:0-2474 GCA_964359235.1 uncultured Vicinamibacterales bacterium
GCGGCCCGGCCTCCGGGCCTTCCTCGTCTACACCGCGGCGGCCCTCGTCCTCACGTACCCGCTCGTCCGCGAGCTGACGACGATCGTGCCGAGCGATCTCGGCGATCCGCTGCTGAACGCCTGGATCCTCTGGTGGAACGCGCAGACCGTTCCCCTGACCGGCGCGTGGTGGAACGCCCCGGCGTTCTTTCCCTCATCTGACGCGCTCGCCCTGTCGGAGCACCTCTTCGGTCTCTCGCTCTTCACGTCACCGGTCATCTGGCTGACCGGCAACGCGCAGCTCGCCTACAACCTGGCGTTTCTGCTGACGTTCATCCTGTCGGCGCTCGGCGGCTACGCGCTGGGATTCGTGCTGACGAAGCGCGCCGACGCGGCGTTCCTCGCGGGTCTCGCGTACGGCTTCGCGCCGTACCGCATGGATCAGTTTCCGCACATCCAGACGCTCGCGTCGTACGGAATGCCCTTCGCGCTCGTGGGGCTTCACAAGTACCTCGAGGACCGGCGGGCGCGATGGCTGGCGCTCGTCGGCGGGGCGGCGCTCGTGCAGGGTCTGACCAACGGGTACTACCTCCTCTTCTTCCCGGTGCTCGTGGGATTGTGGATGCTCTGGTTCCGTCCCGCCTCGCGCCCGATCTCCGCGCTTGTCGCGATCGGCGGCACGTTCGTCGCGGCCTCGCTGCCGCTCGTGCCGTTCCTGCTGCGCTATCAGGACGTGCACGATCGTCTCGGCCTGCGTCGCGACGTGGGCGAGATGGCGCACTTCAGCGCGGACATCACGGCGCTGACGCACGGCTCGACCAACCTCGCTCTGTGGAGCTGGCTGCCGGATCCCGGACCCGAAGGCGCTCTTTTTCCCGGACTCGCCGTCGTGCTCGTCGTGATCGCCGGGCTCGTGTGGGGCCGCCGCGAGAAGCCGGCCGCGCTCGCTGATCGGTCGCTGCGCCGCTGGCTCGGGCCGATTCCTCTCTCGATTGCCGGACTGGCGACGGTCTTCTCGCTGGTCGCGCTGAGCGTCGTGATCGTCGGGCCGTGGAAGGTGCGCGTGCTCGGCATCTCGATCTCCGCGATGCGTGCGACGCGTCCGCTCTGGCAGGCGCTCGTGTGCTGGCTGGTCTTCGTGGGCTCGGTGCCTCGCGTGAGGGTGTTCCTGAGTTCGCGTTCGCCAATGGTCTTCTACGTCGCCGCGACCATCGTGATGTGGACGCTGTCGTTCGGGCCGGCGCCGGCGTTTCGCGGCCACGAGGTGTTTCAGGGAGCGCCGTATCACTGGCTCACGCTGCTGCCGGGCTTCAGCGGCTTGCGCGTGCCGGCGCGCTTCGCGATGCTCGCCACCCTGACGCTCGCGGCGGCCGCGAGCCTCGCGCTCGCCCGCCTGCTGCCGCGTCTCGGTCGCCGCGGGCAGGTGGCCCTCGTCGCGGCGGCGGCCGCCGGTGTCCTGGCCGACGGCTGGCTGCGCCAGATGCCGCTCGAGCAACCGCCGCCGCCGTCGATCGTCACGCCCGGCGCGGCGCCCGGGGCGGTGCTCGAACTGCCGCTCGGCGAGCCGATGCACGATGTCGTGACGATGTATCGGGGAACCGCGCACGGGCACCCGGTCGTGAACGGCTTCAGCGGATATGCGCCGCCCTCCTACGACACGCTGCGCTTCGCCCTGGAGCTCGGCGACCAGACGGTGCTCGCCGAGCTCGCCTCGCGCGGCGTGCGGCACGTCGTCGTCAACGTGGATCGGGATCCGAAAGGTTTCTGGCAGCACTACGTCGCCGGATATCCGGGCGCGCGGCTCGTGCGATCCGACGCCGGCCAGAGGCATTACGAGCTGCCTGCCGTGGCACGAACGGCGGAGCCGCAGGCGGCCGGTGGGCTGCTGCCTGTCGCGCGCGTCGAGGCCAGCGTGTGGCCGGAAGACGTCGCCAAGCTCGCCGACGGCGATCTCGAGACGCGCTGGAGTTCGGGAGGCCCGCAGGGCCGCGAGCGCGAAACGCTCCTCATCGATCTCGGCGCGGTCCGTGAGGTGGGCGGCGTGGAGCTCGCGCTCGGGTCCTTCCGCGCCGACTTTCCGCGCCGCCTCCTCATCGAGCGCTCGCTCGATGGCGAAGGCTGGGCGGATGTGCGCGATGGCGGGACGGGCGGCCTCGCGGTTGCCGGAGCGCTCGAGGATCCGCAGCGGCTGCCGATCCGTGTCCGGTTTGCCCCCGTCCAGGCTCGCTATCTTCGATTGCGCCAGCTCGGAGAGGATCCCGTGTTCTATTGGTCCGTGGCCGAGCTGGCCGTCTTCGGGAGGAACGGTCCATGACGCTCGTCAAGTGGATTCCGTTCGTCGAGAGCCGAGCCGACCTCGAGCGCGCGATCTCGGCGGTGCGTGGCGCGGAAGGCCACGCGCTCGGCGGTCTCAACCGGCGCGGAGAGAGCGGAGGGTTTGACCGCAGAGGTCAGCGCAGGGCATCGCAACGCCCTCGCGCCGATGATGCTCAGCG
>CAYHSN010000578.1:0-2466 GCA_964359235.1 uncultured Vicinamibacterales bacterium
CCGCCATTTTGACGAGTTCAGCCAGCGACTTTGCCTGCATTTTCTCCATGACCTTGGCGCGGTGGATCTCGACGGTCTTTTCGCTGATGCCGAGACGGCGGGCGACCCCCTTGTTGGTCTCTCCGGCGACCACTATGCCCAGCACCTGGCGCTCGCGAGTCGTCAGCGTTTCCAACCGCTGCAGGATTTCCTGCCGCCTAACGCGGGTGCCGGTGGAATGGAGACTGTCGGCGACCGCCTTCTGGATCCCGTGCAATAGAAGCTCGTTGTTGAACGGCTTTTCGATGAAGTCGACGGCACCCGCCTTCATGGCGTGGACGGCAACCTTTACGTCGCCGTGACCGGTAAGGATGATGACCGGTATGTCGATCTCCCGCCTCCTGAGCTCAGCCTGAAGCTCAAGGCCGCTCATGTCTGGCATGCGGATGTCCAGGAGCAGGCATCCGGGTGAACCTGCTTCATAGCCGTCGAGGAATTCCTGTGCCGAGGCGTAGGTTTTCACTCCCAGGCCGATGGACCCTATCAGCCCTCGGAGGAAACGGCGGACGGCCTCGTCGTCGTCGACCACATAAACGGTCTTCTCAGTCGTCATAGGTGCGCGGTTCCTCGGTGCCAGGTAGCGCGAATCGGAACACAGCGCCAATCCCTTCATTCGAGGCGGCCCAGAGCCTTCCGCCGTGGGCCTCGACGATCGAGCGGCTGATGGCGAGGCCCATGCCGAGACCGCTGGGCTTGGTGGTAAAGAAGGGATCAAAGACCCGGGCCAGATTTTCGGTGGGGATTCCGTGTCCCGTGTCGCGCACGGCCACCTCGACCGAGCCACCATCGACCGCCAAGGTCTGGATCGTGAGGTGCCGTTGGTTAGAATCGCTCCCGGCCATCGCTTCCATTCCGTTGTGGGCAAGGTTCAGCACGACCTGTTGAATCTGGATGAAATCGGCCCATACCGGAGGCAGCCCTCCTGCGAGGCCCAGGTCGATGGTGGCCCCCTGCTCGCGGGCGTCGACGCGAAGCAGGTCCTCAACGCCACGAATCGTGTCGTTCAAGTCGATGGGCCGTCTTTCATCCTCCTCCTTACGAAGGAAACTCCGGGTGCGGCGTATGATTTCGCTGGCGCGCTGCGCCTGCTCGGCGACCTGCTCCACGGAGTCCAACATCTGCTCCGACGTTCCGTCGCCCGAGCGCAGCTTGTCCAGACAGACCTGGGCGCATCCCGAGATGACGGTGAGGGGCTGGTTGAGCTCGTGAGCCAGGCTCGTGGCCATCTCCCCCATGACGATGACTCGACCGGTGTGGGCGAGTTCGTTGCGGTGCCGCCGGGCATCCTCTTCTACCCGTTTGCGTTGAGTAATGTCTTCGGAAATGCCCAGGAAATGTGTCACCGCGCCGTGCTGGTCCATGATCGGCGAAATGGATGTCAGGGCCCAGAAAAGTTCTCCGTTCTTTTTTCGGTTGTGCATCTCGCCGCGCCATTCCTTGCCTGCGGTAATGGTCTTCCACAGCCGTTCATACTCTTCGGGCGGCATCTCGCCCGACTTCAGGATGCTGGGGGTCTTTCCGGTAATTTCTTCGAGGGCATATCCCGTAACCCGCGTGAACCGAGGGTTCACGTACTCGATCTTGCCCTCGAGGTCGGTGATAATCGTCATGGCCGGGCTCTGCTCCACGGCGCGCGACTGCTTGCGCAGGTTGTCTTCGACCCGCCGCCGCTCGGCGATCTCCTCGGTAAGCTTGCGAGTTCGGTCCGCGACGCGTTGCTCAAGCTTGTCGTGGGCCTCGGTGAGCGCCACTTCCGCACGCTTGCGCTCGGCAACCTCGCTTTCGAGCGTCGTGTTCTTTTTCGTGATGTCGGCGTACTGCCGTTTGATGGTGCCGTCGGCCCGCTGGACGACGACCAACAGCATCCCGTACAGGAGACCGAAGATCACGAAAAAACCGACCGCCATCTTGACCGTGGAAGCCTCGATCCTGAGCACCAAAGGTGTCACGTCAGAATAGAGCTCGAAGACCCCCTCGATAGGGCCGTCGCGTTGGCGGATGGGAAGGTAGGATTCCACGAGGTCCCGGTTCTGGGCCGTTCCCTCGAATGAACTGATCCGGTTGCGGAATGTCAGCCTGCTCGCCGGCCTGCCCTCCCGTGCCGCGATAATGAATCCCGGATTGTCGGTCGCGTACCGACCCATCTCACCCGGCTCGGAAGAATAGACCGTAAGCCCTTCAAGGTCGTAGATCTTTACTTTCAAGACCGGCAATCCGGCCGTCAGCAACGTCAGGACTTCATGGATAGCGCGCGTTTCGGGCCGCGCGGGCAACGCACCCTTCGGCGAATCCAAGGCAGACGTTACGTAGGAAGAGAACCGAGGCCAGATCGTGTTGGCGAATGCCTGCGCCAGGGCCACGTTCTGGCTCTCGGCGAATGCGATCAGGTGATCCACCTCGCTCTGCCGGTAAAAAACGACGGCGGCG
>CAYHSN010000579.1:0-2465 GCA_964359235.1 uncultured Vicinamibacterales bacterium
CTTGACTTTCCGAAACAGATCAGGCGGCAGCTCAACTGTTGTGCGCATAAAAGCACAAAAACATAGCCCCAGGGCACGTGTCAAGCCTCCGGGTACGCAAGGGGAAGAGACCCACGGGGCAATGAGCCTGGACGGGTTTTGTGCGGTGCTGACTGACGCGTGAGATTGCAGGGGCCGAACTTCGGGCTTGAGAAAGCGCAGGTATTGGTGCCCCCGGCTGCTCGAGCGAGGACAGGGCTTGGCCCGCACGCGCGCCGCCGCGAGCTTGCAGCAGAATCAAGTGGCACGGCGAACCAGCCGGGCGCGGCCTATAATGGGGCTGTGCAGGACATCCCCTCGCGCCTGACCCGGGTGCTCCAAGTCACGTCGTATCCCGGGCTGCGTCTGCTCGTCCTGTTCGGGTCGCGCGCGCGCGGCGACGCCAGCCGCACTGGCGACTGGGACTTCGGCTACCTCGCCGGACCCGAGTTCGATCCCGATCGGTTGCTGGCGGACCTGGCCGGCGCACTCGCGACGGACCGCATCGATCTCGTGGACCTGGCACGGGCCGGCGGGCAGCTCCGCTTCCGCGCCGCGCGCGACGGGCGCGTGCTCTACGAGCCGCAGCCTGGTGCGTTTGGCAGGTTCTGGATGGAGGCCGTGTCCTTTTGGTGCGATGCGGCGCCGGTGCTGGAGCATGCCTATGCCGGCGTGTTGGCGAGGCTCGACCGATGAGCGACCTCGATCGCCAACTGCTCGCCGAACGGGCGATGGCTGTCGAGCGTCACCTGGTAAGGGTCGCCGAGCGTCTCCCGGCGAACCCCACCCATCTCCAGCCAGCGACCGATGCGTCCGATGCCGTGATCCTGCACCTCTGGCAAGCCGTTCAGATCGCCATCGACCTGGCGATGGCGGCATGCCTGAAGTTCGATCTCGGCGCGCCACAGGGCTATGCAGAAGCGTTCCGTCGGCTGCACGCAGCAGGCATCGTGGACGCGCCGCTTGCCGATCGGCTCGCCCGAGCAGCCGGGTTTCGCAACGTGGTGGCACACGCCTACGACACGCTGGATATGAAGCGGATCCACCGCGCTGCGACCGAGGGTCCAGCAGACCTGAGAGCGTTGCTCGCGGCGCTCGGACGCCGGCTGATGTGATCGAGTACCGGGAGTATTGAGGGAGGAGCAGTCCGCCTCCGCCAAGGCTCCGGCGAGACCTTGCCAAAGCCCGGCGCCGGGCGCCGCCAGCCGGGATGCACCGAATGCTGGTCTCTCGTTTAGTCCTCCGGCCCGGCAGACCGCAGCAGTCGAACGTCGAAGTCGAACGAGCGGGGCCGCCCGAGCTTCACGGACTCGAACTGCGGGTGTGCGGGGTTGATCAGGATGTTGCGTTCGACGGGCACGATTGCGCTCGGCACGCGAAGGATGACCGACCGCCCGGAGGCGACCCACTCGTTGCCGATCACCTGGAGTTCGGGCCGCACGGGGTAGGCGCGCCACGAGGCCGGGAGGGTGCTGGTGTCGACCTCGGTCACAAGGTCCGCATCGAACTCGACATCGACGGCGACGTACGACCGCAGCACAGCCGCGTAGTGCAGGTGAACCAGCACCTCGAGCGCTGCCAGTGACAGGTGCTCAGCGGCGTAGATGACCCGGACACCGGGACTGCTCCAGCGCCCGCCGTGACGCCGGGCACCCTCGCCGTCGAACGCGGTTGCCGCGAGTGGCGCCTTGACGAGTCGCCAGCCCGTCATCGGCTCACGACGGAATGCCATGCTCCAGGCGGCCGATCAGGTTTTCGACCTCCCGGGCCCCGACCTCCGTCCTCGCCACGTCGAGCGGCCTCGCTCCCCCCAGCGCCGGCTGCGGCTTCGAAAACCACGCACGCGCGGCCTCAGCGTCGTCCTCGAAGAGCCCCAGCGCCTGAGCGAAGAGCCGCGACGCCCTCAACAGGCGGTCGGCCTCGTCGGGCCGCAGGCGTCCCGTCTGGCGACGACGGAGCAGTGTGCGCTCGGGCACGCTGATGAGGGTCGCGACCTGTCGCAGCGACAGCGCGGTGTGGCCCTGGAAGCGTTCGACGGCGCTGAATGGCACGCCTTTCTGCAGGCGGTCAAGCACCCCGGGGAAATGCCTGGCGCTCAGCCCGAGCAGGCTCACGTACGCGTAGCGGCCCGCCCGCACGCCGCCGCGCGACGCCCTGCTGGAGGGCGCGCGCCGCCTGGCGTGACGCGCTCTACGCGCTTTGGCCGGTGTCGCCATATGGCGTGATTATGACAGCCATATGGCCAGGCGTCAAGGACGGTGGGAGGCCCAGCATGTGACCAGCGGGCGAATGGCCGAAACGCCGTCAGATGGCCGTGCGCTTCATCGGCACCATGTCGACCGTCACCCGGTACACGTCGAAGCCGCCCTGATCGGCGAGCGCTTCGAGCTTCGCAAGCCGCTCCACGTCGATCTTCGCCGTCGACACCACGACCGCGTCGATGCTGT
>CAYHSN010000580.1:0-2457 GCA_964359235.1 uncultured Vicinamibacterales bacterium
TCGGCCCCCTCCACAGCGGAATACTCGTCACTGCAAAGCGTGTCGCCCGAAAGCGTCGCGCGCGGCGACCTCCTCATTGCTGAGCAGCGGGGACCGCGGCCTGCTCGGAGTCGCGGTCGATCCGGACTTCGACACCGAGCCCGACGACGTGGTGCGCGCGGTGTTCTTCGGCCTGGGCTCGGACGGCACGGTCAGCGCCAACAAGAACTCGATCAAGATCATCGGCGAGGAGACCGACAACTTCGCGCAGGGCTACTTCGTGTACGACTCGAAGAAGGCCGGCGCCATCACGATCTCGCACCTGCGCTTCGGTCCGCGGCCGATTCGGTCGTCGTACCTCATCAAGCGCGCGAGTTTTCTCGCGTGCCATCAGTACGAGTTCCTCGACAAGTACGACGTGCTCGAGTACGCGGAGCCTGGCGGCGTGTTCCTGCTCAACGCGCCGTTCGGGCCCGACGAGGTCTGGGACGAGCTCTCCCACGAAGTCCAGTCGCAGATCGTCGAGAAGAAGGTGAAGTTCTACGTGATCGACGGCTACACGGTGGCGCGCGACGCCGGCATGGCGACGCGCATCAACACGATCATGCAGACCTGCTTCTTCGCCATCTCGGGCGTGCTGCCGAAAGACGAGGCGATCGCGAAGATCAAGGACGCGATCCGCAAGACCTACGGCAAGCGCGGCGAGCAGGTCGTGCAGGCCAACTTCGCGGCCGTGGACGAGACGCTCGCTCACCTGTACGAGGTCAAGGTGCCCGGCGAGGCGCAGTCGCCGCGCCACATGCCGCCGGCCGTGGCCGGGGACGCGCCCGACTTCATCAGGCGCGTCACGGCCGTGATGATGGCGAACAAGGGCGACCTCCTGCCGGTCAGCGCGTTCCCGGTCGACGGCACGTGGCCGGTCGGCACGACCAAGTGGGAGAAGCGCAACATCGCCCCGGACATCCCCGTGTGGGACGAGGTGCTCTGCATCCAGTGCAACAAGTGCCCGATGGTCTGCCCGCACGCGGCCATCCGCGCGAAGGTCTACGCGCCGGACCATCTGGCGGGCAAGCCCGACACGTTCAAGGCGGTCGACTACAGGGGCCTCGAGTTCAAGGGCCAGAAGTACACCATCCAGGTGGCGCCCGAGGACTGCACGGGCTGCATGCTGTGCATGATGGTGTGCCCGGCGAAGGACAAGGCGAACCCGAAGCACAAGGCGCTCGACATGGCGCCGCAGCGGCCGTTGCGCGAGGCCGAGCGCGAGAACTACGCCTTCTTCCTGAACCTGCCCGAGGCGGATCGGACCCAGGTGAAGCTCGATATCAAGGGCACGCAGTTCCTCGAGCCGCTCTTCGAGTACTCGGGCGCGTGCGCCGGCTGCGGCGAGACGCCGTATGTCAAGCTCGTCACGCAGCTCTTCGGCGATCGCACGATGATCGCCAACGCCACGGGCTGCTCGTCGATCTACGGCGGCAACCTGCCGACCACCCCCTACACGGTGAACCGTGACGGGCGCGGGCCGACCTGGTCGAACTCGCTCTTCGAGGACAACGCCGAGTACGGCTTCGGCTTCCGGCTGGCAGTCGACAAGCACGCGGATCAGGCGCGCGATCTGGTGACGAAGATGGCCGCGTCGGGCGTCATCGGCGGCACGCTGGCCGACGAGCTTCTCCACGCCGACCAGTCGAGCGAGGCCGGCATCCAGGCGCAGCGCGCGCGCGTCGTCGCGGTACGACAGGCGATCGCGGGACGGACCGATGCCGACGCCACCCGGCTCGATCAGCTCGCCGATTATCTGGTCAAGAAGAGCATCTGGATCGTCGGCGGCGACGGCTGGGCCTACGACATCGGGTACGGCGGCCTCGATCACGTGTTCGCGATGAACCGCGACGTGAACATCCTGGTGCTCGATACCGAGGTGTACTCGAACACGGGCGGCCAGCAGTCGAAGGCAACGCCGCTCGGGGCGGCGGCCAAGTTCGCCATGGCGGGCAAGGCGACGCCGAAGAAGGACCTCGGCATGATGGCGATGGTCTACGGAAGCGTCTACGTCGCGCAGGTGGCCTTCGGCGCCAAGGACACGCAGACGGTGAAGGCCTTCCTCGAGGCGGAGGCGTATCCCGGCACGTCGCTCATCATCGCCTACAGCCACTGCATCGCGCACGGCTACGACATGGCGTACGGCCTCGAGCAGCAGAAACTGGCGGTCGACGCGGGCCACTGGCCGCTCTTCCGCTACGACCCGCGGCGCGTCACCGAAGGGCGGAACCCGCTCGTGCTCGAATCGGCCGCGCCGAAGATCGACCTCGGCAAGTACGTGCGCAACGAGTCACGCTACCGGATGGTCGAGCAGTCCTTCCCGGAGCGCTTCAAGATGCTGCTGGAGCAGGCCCAGGCCGAAGTCCGGCAGCGGTACGCGATGTACGAACAGCTCGCGGGGAAACGAGAAAAGTAGACAGGAGACAGGAGATAGGA
>CAYHSN010000581.1:0-2454 GCA_964359235.1 uncultured Vicinamibacterales bacterium
CCACGCCGAGCGTGAAGACGCGAGGCGTGCCGAGTGGGGGTGGGGCCCCACTCGACGGGAGGAATGCGGGCCCCGCCCCTCGACAAGCTCGGGGTGCCCTGAGCCCGTCGAAGGGCGCGAGCGACCGCGCTGGACGGGGTGCAGGCGCCTTCGCCAAGCTTCGGCGGCCCTGGACGAAGCTCGAAAGAGCGGAGTCTGGGGGCCCCCGCCAACGTGAGTAAGGAGGAGGCCTGACGTGTTCGCGCCGGTGACCGGGGCCGATTGCCCCGTCTGCGAAGTCCACGCCGAGTCGACGTTCAAGATCGAGGGCATGGACTGCCACGAGGAAGTCGCGATCCTGGAGCGGAAGCTCAAGCGCCTCACGGGCCTCGAGGATCTCGACGCCGACCTCATCAGTCAGCGCCTGCGCGTGAAGTACGACGCCGCGAAGCTCTCGGCCGTGCGGATTGCCGAGGCCGTGGCCGAGACGGGCATGCGCGCCTGGCTCGAGCACGGGGTGCCGCACGCGCGCGCGGGCGCGGCGGGGCGTCTGCGCGTCGCGCTCGTCGCGGGATCGGGGGTTCTTGTCGTGGGCGCCGCGGTCGCCGAGCTCGTGGGCGCCGGGCGCGTCATCGTGGTGCTCCCGCTCGCCGCGGCGGTGGCGCTCTCTGGCTGGCACACCGCGCGGCGCGCCGTCGGCGCGCTGCGGGCGCGGGCGCTCGACATCAACGTGCTCATGACGGTCGCGGTCCTCGGCGCGATGGGGATCGGGGAGTGGTTCGAGGCCGCGATGGTGGTCCTGCTCTTCGCGATCGCGCAGCTTCTCGAGACGCGCGCCATGGATCGCGCGCGCGGCGCGATTCGCGCGCTGATGGAGCTGACGCCGGTCGAAGCGCTCGTGCGCCGGAACGGTGGCGACGTGCGCGTCAGCGTGGACGAGGTCCAGGTCGGCGACGCGATCGTCGTCCGGCCGGGCGAGAAGATTCCGCTCGACGGCACGGTCGTCTCCGGCGACAGCCACGTGAACCAGGCGCCGGTCACGGGCGAGTCGTTGCCGGTGGACAAGGGTCCGGGCGACCAGGTGTTCGCAGGCACCATCAACGGCCGCGGCGCGCTCGAGGTCACGGTGACCCGCCCGCGGCGCGACACGACGCTCGCGCGCATCATCCACCTGGTCGAGCGCGCGCAGGCGCAGCGCGCGCCGAGCCAGACCTTCGTTGATCGGTTCGCGCGCGTCTACACGCCGGCCGTGCTCGGGCTGGCCGTCGCGCTGACGGTGCTCCCGCCGCTCGTCTTCGGCGCGCCGTTCGAGACGTGGTTCTACCGCAGCCTGGTGCTGCTCGTGATCTCGTGTCCGTGCGCGCTCGTCATTTCGACGCCCGTGGCCATCGTGTCGGCGCTCGCGAGCGCCGCGCGGCGGGGCGTGCTCATCAAGGGCGGCGCGCACCTGGAGCGCACGAGCGAGGTGCGCTCGGTCGCCTTCGACAAGACCGGCACGCTCACCTACGGCCGGCCGCGGGTCGTGAACGTGGAGGGGCTCGATGGCGCGACGCCGTCCGCCGTCCTGACGCTGGCGGCCTCCCTCGAGCTGCGCTCGGAGCACCCGATCGGCCGGGCGATCGTGCGCCGCGCGGAAGACGAGGGGATGCCCCTTCTGCCGGCCGACGCGTTCCAGGCGCTGCCGGGCCGCGGCGCCGAAGCGCGCGTGGCCGGTGTCGCGGCGCTCGTCGGGAACCACCGGTTGTTCGAGGAGCGGCGGTTGTGCACGCCCGACATCGACGCGCGGCTCGACGCGCTCGCCGCGCGCGGCTGCACGGCGGTGCTGGTCGCGTCGGACAACGTGCCGGTCGGCGTCATCGCCGTCGCCGACGAGATTCGCGAGTCGGGCCGTGAGGCAATCGCGCTGCTGCGCGCGCAGGGCGTCGCGCGCATCGTGCTGCTGACGGGCGACAACGCGAACACGGCGCGCGCCATCGCGCGCGATCTCGCGCTCGACGACTATCAGGCGGAGCTGCTGCCGGAGGACAAGGTCGCGGCGCTGGCGGCGCTGCGCGCCACACACGGCGCCGTGGCGATGATCGGCGACGGCGTCAACGACGCGCCGGCGCTCGCGGCGGCCGACGTCGGCATCGCCATGGGCGCGGCCGGCACCGACGCCGCGCTCGAGACCGCGGATATCGCGCTCATGGCCGACGAGCTCACCAGGATTCCCTACATCTTCCGGCTGAGCCGAAGGACCGTTCGTGTCATCAAAGCGAACGTCGCCTTCTCGCTCGCGCTCAAGGCCGTGTTCCTCGCGCTCGGCGTCGTCGGCGTCGCGACGCTCTGGATGGCCGTCGTCGCCGACATGGGCGCCTCGCTCGTGGTGATCGCGAACGGCCTGCGACTGTTGAGAGCGGACTGACGCGTGACAGGCTGCCGGGTAATTGTTTAGCGCCTCTCGATGGTTAACGCTAAACAATTACTAGAGAAGGA
>CAYHSN010000582.1:0-2448 GCA_964359235.1 uncultured Vicinamibacterales bacterium
CCGGAGGAGATGCGGCGGTACGGGTTCGACATGTGGCTCGTGATCTGCAACGAGAGCGTCGAGGACCCGGTGTTCCGCGCGCTGGTGCCCGAGGATCCCTGGGCCGTCCGGCGTCTGGGCATGCTCGTCTTCTTCGATCGCGGCCCGCAGGCGGGCGTCGAGCGCGTGCTGGTCGCCTACCACGCGAAGGAGTTCTACACGAAGGACTGGGACGGCGAGAAAGAGACGCAGTGGGAGGCGCTCGCGCGGGTCGTCCGGCAGCGGAACCCGAAGCGCATCGGCATCAACCAGGCCGTGAAGATCCCGTACGGCGACGGCCTGACGGCCGGTTTGAAGCAGAAGCTCGTCGCCGCGCTCGGCCCGGACCTGGCCGCTCGACTGCAGCCTGCCGAGGAGCTCGCCGTCGCGGTGCTCGAGCGGCGCCTGCCGGAGGAGCTGACGGTCTACGAGCACGTCGTCGCGATCGCAAAGGCCATCATCCACGAGGGGTTCTCGTCGAAGGTCATCACGCCAGACGTCACGACGATCGACGATCTCAACTGGTGGTTCAACCAGCGCGTCGTCGATCTGGGCCTCGAGCGCTGGTTCTCGAACTCCACCTCGCTCATCCGCGCCGAGTCCCGCGGCGTGAAGGACCGCGTCATCCGCCGCGGCGACGTGATTCACTGCGACGTCGGCATCAAGTACCTCGGCCTGCACACCGACACGCAGGAGCTGGCGTACGTCTTGCGCGAGGGTGAGACCGACGCGCCGGCCGGTCTGAAGGAAGCGCTCAAGAAGGGTAACCGGATGCAGGACATCCTGATGGGCGAGTTCCGCGCCGGCCGCTTGGGGAACGAAGTGCAGGCCGCCGCGCTCGTGAAGGGCCGGGCCGAAGGCCTGAAGCCGCGCGTCTACACGCACCCGATCGGCCTGCACGGCCACGCCGCGGGCGCCTTCGTCGGGTTGCCCGACCGGCAGGACGGCGTGCCGGAAAAGGGCGAGTATCCCATTCACGCCGAGACCGCCTATTCGATCGAGCTCAGCGTGAACGTCCCGATTCCCGAGTGGGGCGGTCAGGAGATCCGGGCCGGGATCGAGCAGGAAGCGTTTTTCGACGGCCAGAGCATGCGGTTCATCGGCGGCCGCCAGACAGCCTTCCACATCGTGCGATGATCCAGTGAACGTGCGATGATCCAGGAATCGTAGGGGCCGAGCTTGCCTGCCCTGAGCGAAGTCGAAGGGCTCGGCCCGCGGGAAGGAGCGCCCCGTGAGGAGAGGCCTGCACGTGTCGGTACTCTGTCTGGGTTGCCTCCTCCTGTCGGCCGACGGTTCGAGCCATCCGCGGCCGCAGCAGACTGCGCTACGAGCCGACTCACTGCGGGCGCTCTGGGCGGAGTTCCAAGAAACCCTGCCGCCGTTCACGTTCACGATCGAGAAAGACGAAGTCGTGACGTCCGACACCGATCCTCGGCAGAAACTCCGGCGGATCGAGGTCAAGTTCTACAGCCAAGAGATCGACGGCCGGAAGTGGGGCCATCCGTCGGTCATCTTCATGCCAGCCGATCCACACGTGTACCAAGCGCCCGAGCGGCGGGGCAAGGTCGTCGTCGTCGGGCAGCGCAGCATTGATGGCCTGGCCACGGGGTCGTGGCGGGGGTCGTTTCTGGGTAACTACGGCGAGCCGATCGCGGCGCGGACCGGCTACCCGACGATGGTCGTGCCGGTGCCGGGCGAGTACGACGACAAGCCGGCCTACGAGATCTCGATCGGATTCCTCAACGACCGCGTGGCGAAGAGCGGGCAGGCGATCGACCACAACTACTTTCGCCTGGCGGTTCCGTACCTGCGCGCGCTCGATGTGTTCGCGGCCGTGCTCGGCGAGCGGAACATCCGCGCAGTCATCGGCGGCCACAGCAAGCGCGCCACCTCGGCCTACACGGCGGCCGCCATGGATCCAGGGCGCGTGGCCGGCGTCGTCTACATGGGCAACGAATCGACCTTCTCGAACATGGAGGAGGGACTGCTCACGGCGCTGTCGCCGTTTCACACTGAGCGGCAGGTGCGCGCGAAGGTGCTGTACCTCGGCGCGACGAACGAGGACGGGTACGAGATGTTCGCGATCAACCAGATTCAGGCGCGCATGAACGGGTCGTGGACGATCGAGTACATTCCGAACTACCGCCACGCCGATCAGTCAGAGAAACACTTCCTCGACTGGCAGATGTGGGTGGCGCACATCTTCGAAGGCCGGCCGCTCACCCACATCAGCGACTTTACCTTCGAACACACGGCGGAAGGCACGCTCTTCCGCGCGCGCATCGACTCGCCGAACAAGGTCATCCAGGCCAAGGTCTGGTACGTCTACTGCAACGACGTGCCGTACTGGCGCGACCTGGTGTGGTATCCCGAGTTCATGTCGCCGAAGGACGGCAACCTCTGGGAGGGCTACGTCACCGGCAAGCTGCC
>CAYHSN010000583.1:0-2445 GCA_964359235.1 uncultured Vicinamibacterales bacterium
GCTCGATCGCGTGCAGCGGCGGCGAGTGATCGCCGTCGGGATGGAGCGGCTGCGCGCCGAGGATCCGGATCGGTACGCCGCGCTGCGCGCGCGGCTGGCCGCGTACGACGCCCGGCGGCGGCGGTTCGGGCTGCGCGACCGCGACCTCGATTGGCGTGTGTCGTGGTGGGCGTCGCTGCGCTTCGCCGCGCGCGAGACCCTGCTGGGGCTCGTGCTGTTGCCGCTCGCCGCCCTGGGCATAGTGGTCTTCGCGGTGCCGTACCTGCTGACCGGCGCGATCGCGCGGCGCTTCGCCGAGGATCTCTCGACGCACGCGAGCGTCGAGGCAGGCGGCGGCGCGCTCATCTACGGCCTGTGGGTCTCAATCCTGGCTGTCGCAACCGGCACCTGGCTGGACTGGCCCCTCGGGATCGCGGTCTTGTTGGCGCTGCCTTTCTTCGCGTTCGCGGCGCTCGCGGCGTTCGAGCGCGAAGCGGCGGTGTTCAGGATCGTGCAGTCGTGGCTCGCCGTCGCGCGCGCGTCGACCGTCGCCCGCCGCCGCCTGGCGCAGCAACGCGCCGATCTCGCGGACGTGCTGGACGAGGTCTACGAGTGGCTGATGCGGTAGAGGGCACATGTCTCCCGGAGATTCCCCGGTCCCGAAGGTTTGGGGCTCCGCGCGAGGCTTGGCGAGGTCCCAGGCCGCCGCCTGTCGTTTCGCCTTGACAGACCTTCGTCCGTTCATTACGGTATCCTCATCTCGACCACAACTTCGTGCCTGCAGAAAGCAGGGTGACACGCCGCGGGGACGCGCCACGAGTCGTTCCCTGCAGGGCGTGCGAGGAGCCGCAGCGTGGGCCGGACCCTCCGGATCGTGACGGCGGCGGTCGTGACAGCAGCGCTGTTCGCGACCGGATGGATGGTCGGCCGGCTGGTCGCGCCGCCCAAGTTCGCACCGCTGAAGTGCTACACGATTAAGGACGGGACTGCTCCAAACGCTCAGGTCGCCGTGGGAAGCCTGCAGTTCGGCGGGGGCCAGACCAAAGTGATGGAGGCCGAATTCTTCTGCGGACCGGTCGACAAGGCGCTTCTTGGGGATCGAAAGCCGGCGCCTGTCGCCAGGGGCGATCACCTGCAGTGCTATGACATTAAGTCGACCGTGGCGCCAGGCAAGGTTGCGATGTCGGATCAGTTCGGCACCGAGGTTCGGGAGTTGGGATTGGGTCGGTACCTGTGCGAGCCGGCCGACAAGTTGAGGGCCAGGACCCCGGAGGCGCCAGGCTCATGAGGCTCGCGTGGAGCGCGCGGCGCACGGGCCTTCTGTTGGCCGCAGTCCTCATCGTGCTCGCGGCCGGGGTGGTGACGGGCCGGCTGGCCGGCCCGCCGCCGGCGCTGCCGGTCTTTTTGTGTCACGACACGAGCTTTGGTGCCACGCCGAACGCCGCGGTGAGCCTGCGTGACCAGTTCCAGCCCGACGGCGATCTGGTCAACGTCGGCCGGTCCGAGCTCTTCTGCGAGCCGGTCGAGAAGACCCTTCTCGACAAGTACCCACAGCTGGTGCAACGCGGCGATCACTTACAGTGCTACCGGATCGACCGGATCTTGCATGGCGGCTTCTTCGCACTCGACGACCAGTTGGGCACGAAGGGTCGGGTGGAAATCCTTGACGCGCCCTACTTGTGCGAGCCCACCGACAAAGGCATCGAACACTAATGTCCGGCGGCAGCTCCTAAGACATCTTCCAAGCCGGGAATCGTAATAAGTGAAGCACGTTTCTGTGGTGCGTGCTCCTCCCTCACATACGCCGGGCATTCTCGGTCGTCGCGCCTTGCCAGAAGGGCGCCCCTCAGTGTCGTAGAGTCGCGATGTAGGATGAGCGCATGAGCCAGAACTTGACGCGATCCGGGCGCTGGATGCTCCTGGCCTGCGCGCTCTTCGTCCAGGGCGGTCAGCCGCAGCAGGCGTGCAGCCCGCTGCCCACGCCGAATCCGCCGCCGGCGCCGTCGACGCCGGCCGAGGTCTTCACCGCCGCCGACGGCACGCGCTTCTCCGTCGAGACGGTGGCGGCGAATCTCGAGGTGCCCTGGGGCCTCGCCTTCGCGCCAGACGGCCGGCTCTTCGTCACCGAGCGGCCCGGCCGCGTGCGCATTTTTGTCTTCCAGGGCGGCCGCGCGCAGATGCTCGCCGACCCCGCGCTCACCCTCACCGACGTCTTCGCGTCGGGTGAAGCGGGTTTGCTGGGCATCACGCTGCACCCCGACTTCGCGCAGAACCACTTCGTCTATCTCGCGTACAGCGCGCAGGTCGGTGGGCGGCGCGTCAATCGCGTCGTGCGGTACCGCGACGTCAACAACACGCTCGGCGAGCGGGCGATTCTCTTGGACGACCTCGCTGCCGCCACCACGCACGATGGCGCGCGCGTCCGGTTCGGTCCCGATCGCAAGCTCTACGTCACGATGGGCGACG
>CAYHSN010000584.1:0-2437 GCA_964359235.1 uncultured Vicinamibacterales bacterium
CGCCGCTCGGGTCCAATGAGGATCGAGCGCACTTTCCCGGCGGGGGGGGGGCGGCGACGTACCTGGGCCGCCGGACCCGCGGCCGGCGGCCGGCCGGCCGCCGGCGGTCCGGCCTGCGCCGTCTGGAGCGATGAGCCGGGGTCTTCGATCGGCGAGGGCGGCGCTTGGCGCCCGCTCGGCGTCGCCGGGCTCTCGGCCGCGATCGGTTCGGCCGCCGTGAGGCCGGCCCGGGGCGCGCGTGTCAGATCGCCGCGCGCCGGCCAGCACGCGACGACGATCGTGGCGGCCGCGGCGGCGAGCAGTCCCGCTGCCGCGATCGGGCGGATCCACGATCGCGCCCGGTGCGGAGGCAAACGTCCTCCACCGCGACCGTCGGCAGCCATGGCCCACGCGAGTCGGAGACCCGCCACCTGTTTCTGGAAGTCGAGAATCGGCACGGTCAGACCGCTCGCATCGATCCCTTCGAGCGTATCCAGGGTTTCGACGGGCCGCGCCAGCGCTTCGCTGAGCGGCAGCGTCAAAGACCGGAGATTGGACAACGCGCCGCACAACATGAGGCGTTCGATGTCGACACCCGCGCTTGCGTCGCGCAGCGCGCGCACGACGTGGGCGCCGAGGCGCCGCGCGAGAGATCGCCGATCGGGCTTCCGCGGATCCTCGATTGGTCCCGACTCCAGTTCCTGGCCCAGGAGCAGTTCGCCGTCGCGCACGACCGCCAGCGCGACTCCGTCCGGGTTCACCGCCAGGTACGCGACCGCGGCCGCGACCGGCGGTCCGAGGTTTGCCGCGACGGCCGCGAGTGCTTCTGGCGGCGAGAGCGCAGCCTCGACGGCCAGGCCGGCGAGGCGAAGCGCATCGACGCGATCCCGGTAGTCTCCATCGGCCGTCGGCACGAGTTCCGCCGCGCTCCAGACGACGACGCGAGCTCGTTTCGGCAGACGTTGGGCGCGCCGAAGGCGGCGCAGCTCGCCGCCCAGCCGCTCGGGCTCGTCGCTGCCGGTTTCAACGGTAGACAGGGTCTTGAGGTGGAGGCGGCCGGCCCGCCGCGATAGGACGACCAGGGAGCAGCGGGCGGGAGATAATTCGATCCCGAGGGTCCTCGGCATGTCCTTAGAGGTTTCGGTCTAAGACACACGTGAGATTAGGGTTTTGGCTGGACAAGGGCCGGACGTTCGGAGCAATCTGGACCCGTAGGCCGGCCCGCCATGCTGGAAGGACTGGAGAGCGATCGGACCCTCGGAATCCGGGCGCAGCTTGCCGCGGCCGTGCGGGAGCGTCGTGAGCTGCTGACGGGCGATCTGACCGCGGTCCTGCGCGAGCCGCTCACCGGCCTGCTGGACGCCGACGGCGTGAGCGCGTGCGCGAGCCTGCTGATCGATCTTCTGGCCGCGACGGTCGAGACCGGGCGCCTGGACCCCCGCACCGGCAACGTCGTCGACCTGCAGTGCCTCTGTCCCGAGCCGCTCTCGATCCGCAGCCTCTTCGAGTCCATCCATCGCGCGGAACGGCTCGTGCTCGACGAACTGGCGCTGCACGAGCACTTCGGCGCGACATCGGAGCCATGGGCGCTTGTCAGCCAGCTCGTGCGCCTGGCCGCCATCGACCTGCAGATTGCCGTCACCGAGCGTCTGATCTTCACGCCTGCTCGCGGCGTGGTCCGCGATTCGCTGACGACGCTCATCGCGCGCCCGGCCTTCGACCTCGCCTTGGCGAAAGAAGTGGATCGGGCGCAGCGGCGCGGGCACCCGATCGCGCTCATCCTCTTCGACGTCGACCATCTCTCGGTGATCAATCACGAGCTGGGCTTCGGAGCCGGCGACCGGCTGCTCGAGCGCCTGGGCATCCTGGCGCGCCGGTTCTTTCGCAACGATGACTGGCTTGGCCGTCACGGCGCGGACTCGATCGCGGCCCTGCTGCCAGAGACGACACTCGACGACGCCTCGACGCTGGCGCATCGGTTCCGGCGGGCGATCCGGCAGCGGATGGTGCTCGTCGATCACAAGACGGACGTGCGCGTGACGGTCACGCTGAGCGCGGCGGTGGTGGGCACCGAGCGCCTGCTCTCGCACGTCGATCCCGCGAGTCTGATGACGGAAGCCGAGGCGGCACTGTTCAGAGCGAAGATGAACGGGCCGGACCAGGTGGAGCACGTGGCGCTGCAACCGACGTCGGTGACGATCCTCGGCGCGGCCAACCTGCTCGATTGTTCGCCGGCGGACGTGCGCCGGCTCATTCGCGTGGGCGAGCTCAGCGCGACGAAGCGAGGCCGCCACTACCACCTCGACCGCGCCTCCATCGAGCGCTACCGTACGAAGCGCGCGCTGCCGTTCTAGTTTTGCCTGGCGGGGACCCCGCCGCCCCGCGCCACTCCGCGCACCATTCGCTTCAGTGGCGGGGACCCCCGGACTCCGCTCTTCGAGCTTCGTCCAGGGTCGCC
>CAYHSN010000585.1:0-2429 GCA_964359235.1 uncultured Vicinamibacterales bacterium
GCGCGACAAGGACGTGATCGAGCAGGAGGTCTACCTCGGCGAGCTGCCGCTCATCACCCACAGCGGCACCTTCATCATCAACGGCGCGGAGCGCGTCATCGTCTCGCAGCTCCACCGCTCGCCCGGCGTGTTCTTCGACGAGCTCACCCACCCGAACGGGAAGCTGCTGTTCACCGCGCGCATCATCCCGTACCGCGGCTCCTGGGTGGAGTTCAGCCTCGACGTCAACGACGTGATGCACGTGCACATCGACCGCAAGCGCAAGCTGCCGGTCACCGTGCTGCTGCGTGCGCTCGGCTTCGTGGGCGACCGCGAGATCCTCGAGCTGTTCTACGAGCGCGAGACGCTCGAGGTGAAGGGCAAGAAGGCCGAGCAGGCTCTCGGCCGCGTGTGCGCCCAGGACATCGTGGACGAGTCCACCGGGGAGATCCTGGTCGAGGCCAACGACGAGATCACCGCCGAGAAGGTCGAGCTGCTGAAGAAGGCCAGCCTCGACACCCTCGAGGTATTCGTCATCCCGATGCAGGACGAGGCAGACGTCGTCCGCAACACGCTGCGCAAGGACCCCACCCGCACGCAGGAGGACGCGCTCAACCGCATCTACAACCTGCTGCGCCCGGGAGAGCCGCCGCGCGCGGACTCGGCCCGCGAGATCCTCAACAAGCTGTTCTTCAACCCGAAGCGGTACGACCTCGCGCGCGTGGGGCGCTACAAGCTCAACCAGAAGCTCCCGCACGAGTTTCTGCTGCCGCCGCGCGACGTGCGCCGCCGGCTCGGGCTCGGCATTCCCGACCTCAACCACGCCACGCTGTGCCGCGAGGACTTCATCGTCATCGTCCGGTACCTGCTCCTGCTGCGCACCGGCGGCGAGCTCGTCACCGACCGCGGCGCGGAGCAGGCCATCACGGACGACATCGACCATCTCGGCAACCGCCGCGTGCGCTCGGTGGGCGAGCTGCTCGCGAACCAGTTCAACATCGGGCTGGCGCGCATGGCCCGCATCATCCGCGAGCGCATGTCGCTCCAGGACCAGGATCAGATCACCCCGACCGACCTGGTGAACTCGCGCACGATCTCCGCGGTGATCCAGAGCTTCTTCGGCTCGTCGCAGCTGTCGCAGTTCATGGACCAGACCAACCCGCTCGCCGAGCTGACGAACAAGCGGCGTCTCTCGGCGCTCGGTCCCGGCGGCCTCACCCGCGACCGCGCGGGCTTCGAGGTGCGCGACGTCCACTACACGCATTACGGGCGCATGTGCCCGATCGAGACGCCGGAAGGCCCGAACATCGGACTCATCTCGTCGCTCTCGACCTACGCGAAGGTGAACGAGTTCGGCTTCCTGGAGACGCCGTACTTCCGCGTTCAGAACGGCGTGGTGGACCGCAAGAGGCCCGAGTTCCTCGCCGCCGATGTCGAGGACCGCTCGCACATCGCTCCGGCGAACACGCCGTTCGACAAGAAGAGTGGCAAGCTGCTCGAGGACACGCTCACGGTGCGGTTCCGCGGCGAGTACCCGATCATCGAGAACTCGCGCGTGGACTACATGGACGTGTCGCCGATCCAGCTGGTGTCGCCGGCGGCGGCGCTCATCCCGTTCCTCGAGCACGACGACGCGAACCGGGCGCTCATGGGCTCGAACATGCAGCGCCAGGCCGTGCCGCTGCTCGTCACCGAGGCGCCGTTGGTCGGCACCGGCCTCGAGGACAAGGTGGCCGAGGACTCGGGCGCGCTCGTGCTGGCGCGCCGCTCGGGCGTGGTCGAGTTCGTCTCGGGCGAGATGATCGCGGTCCGCTACGAGCGCGATCCCGACGAGCTGCCCGTGGACTACAGCGAGCAGCCGAACCTCGACATCTACCGGCTGATCAAGTTCCGCCGCTCGAACCAGGACACCTGCCTCAACCAGCGTCCCACCGTGATCGAGGGGCAGAAGGTCAAGAAGGGGCAGGTGATCGCCGACGGTCCCGCGACCCGCGAAGGCGAGCTGGCGCTCGGCCGCAACGTGCTGTGCGCCTTCATGCCGTGGGGCGGGTACAACTTCGAGGACGCCATCCTGGTGAGCGAGAGGCTCATCAAGGACGACGTGTTCACCTCGATCCACATCGAGGAGTTCGAGCTCCAGGTGCGCGACACCAAGCGCGGCGTCGAGGAGATCACGCGCGAGATCCCGAACGTCTCCGAGGAGGCGGTCAAGAACCTCGACGAGGAGGGCGTCATCCGCATCGGCGCGCGCGTCCACCAGGGCGACATCCTGGTGGGCAAGGTGACGCCGAAGGGCGAGCAGGAGCTCTCGCCCGAGGAGCGCCTGCTCAAGGCGATCTTCGGCGACAAGGCCGGCGACGTGCGTGACGCCTCGCTCAAGGCGCCGCCGGGGATGGACGGCATCGTCATCGACATCAAGGTGTTCTCGCGCCGCGAGAAGGACGAGGGCA
>CAYHSN010000586.1:0-2429 GCA_964359235.1 uncultured Vicinamibacterales bacterium
AGCGTGACGCGAGAAGATCTTTCGTGCCTTCGTGTCTTCGTGGCTGGTTTCGTAAGTGAACCAACCTTCGTGCCTTCGTGG
The DNA here is from genome assembly GCA_964359235.1 of uncultured Vicinamibacterales bacterium. Classification (GTDB taxonomy): domain Bacteria; phylum Acidobacteriota; class Vicinamibacteria; order Vicinamibacterales; family JAHECP01; genus CAYHSN01. The sequence continues at coordinate 82 of CAYHSN010000586.1, forward strand.
CCTTGTTAACGGGTGGGTCAGGCGCCCGTCGCGAACACCGCGCGCATCGAGTCGAGCGCGCCGGTGAGTTCCTGGCGCTCGCGCGCGAAGCAGAAGCGCACGTGCCCCTCGCCGGCTTTGCCGAAGTCGAGACCGGGCACGGAGCCGATGCGGCCGTGCGTGATGAGGTACTCGGTCATCGCCCACGACTGGGACTCGTGGGTGGCCGACGGATCGCGCCAGGACGGGTCGATCCGCAGGAACGCGTAGAAGGCGCCTTTCGGCGGGGTGCCGCTGAAGACACCGCCCGCCGCGTCGTCCACGCCCGCGTAGAACAGATCCCGCCGCGCCTGCAGCTCGCGCCGGAAGACCTCGGTGCACTCCTGCGATCCTTCGAGCGCGCCCACGCCGCCGTACTGCACGAGCGACGAGACGTTGCTCGTCGTGTAGAGCAGCATCTTCCGCATCCGGTCCTGCAGCACGGGATCGCTCGTCGCGAAGTAGCCCAGACGCAGGCCCGTGGCCGCGTACGTCTTGCTGAACGTGTAGACCGGGATCGTGCGGTCGTACAGGCCTGGAAACGAGGCGATGCTCACGTGCTCGGCCCCGTCGAACAGCACGTCCTCGTACGCCTCGTCTGAGATCACCCATAGATTGTGACGCTCGGCGATGCGCGCGATGCCCTCGAGGTCGGCGCGCGTGAGGACGCCGCCGGTCGGGTTACTCGGCGAATTGACGTACAGCGCGCGTGTGCGCGGCGTGATCTTCGACTCCAGCTCGTCGAGGTCGTACCGCCACTCGAGGTCCTCGTGCAGCGGGCACGGCACCGTCACGGCGCGCGCCGTGAGGATGTTGCCGAGTGCCGGCGGCCAGGCCGGATCCGGCACGATCACCTCGTCGCCATCTTCGAGCAGGGCGTGCGAGGTGACGTACAGCGCGTGGATCCCGCCGTTGGCGATCATCACGTCGTCCGGGCTCACGATCGGGATGCCGTTCTTCGTCCGCATCTTCTCGGCGATGAGCTCGCGCAACCGCGGGATGCCGGTCGTTTGCACGTAGTGCGTGCGGTTCTCGTGGACGGCGCGGAGGAGGGCCGACTTGAACGACTCCGGCGCGTCGAAGCTCACGTCGCCCTGATCGAGGCGGAACGGATCTTTGACGCTGAACATGAGATCGCGGATCCGGATGATCCCCGAGAAGGGGACGGCGTCGAGGTAGTGGGGCATAGGTGCGGCGATTATAGTGCCACGAAGGCACGATGACGAAGATTTCAAGCCACGAAGGCACGAAGGCACGAAGACGAAGATTTCAAGCCACGAAGGCACGAAGGCACGAAGAAGGCGCGTCGATCTCATTTCGCGATCATGATCGCAGCGTGACGCGAGAAGATCTTTCGTGCCTTCGTGTCTTCGTGGCTGGTTTCGTAACTGAACCAACCTTCGTGCCTTCGTGTCTTCGTGGCCTTGTTACGTGGGCGAGTTCGTTCAGCGTGACAGGCCGCCCTGTTCCAGGATCGCGTCGAGCGTCGCCCTCGCGCGCATCGCCGGCAGGTTGCTCACGTAAAAATGCCGCACGCCGGCGTCGAGGAGCGTCCGGATCGTGCGCGCGCAGATGTCGGTTGGCGTGGCGCCCGCGGCGAACTCCGCGGCGAGCGCTTCGACGGGCACCGGCAGGAACTGGCGGAGCGCGGTGAGCGTCTTCGGGTTGGCGCTGCGGTAGTAGAAGACGCCGAACAGGCCGGGCCGTGTGACGCCCCGGCGGCGCGCCTCGGTCGTGAAACGCTCGACCGCCGTGCGGGCGTGGTGCGAAACGATCTGCGTGAGGAAAAACTCGGCGTTGAACTCGGCGTCGAGCAGAAACTCGACCTGACGCGCGGCGTCGGCGTGCGGGTTTGCCCAGCCCCCGAGCACGAGCCCGGGTTGCCGTTGTCGAATCGCCTGGCGAAGCTGCCACGCGTGCTCGACGCACCGCGGCGGTCCGACCTGCTTGTCGCCGCCAAGGACGACGAGCGCGTGGAAGCCGTGGTGCTCGGCGCGCTCGGCGTACGCGAGGCAGGAGTCGAGCGAGTGCTTGCTCGTCAGGAACGGGATGACGCGCTCGCGCGGCGCATCGTCTCCGAGGTTCGTGACGAGGTGTCGGATGTTGTCTTCCTCGCGCGCGCCGACAGCACTATCGGTGAGAAAGACGAACGTTCCCTGGCGGCTCAGCCCGCGCACCGCGTGGTACGTGTCGATCCAGGCGTTCATGCCCGCGGGCGCGTCGAGCTCCGCCCTGGGCGGACGCAGCTCGGCCGTCACGACAGTCCGGTCGCCACGAAGGGCATCGAGGAGGGCGGAGGCGCGTGTCGTCAAATGTTACGTGCGACGTGC
>CAYHSN010000587.1:0-2428 GCA_964359235.1 uncultured Vicinamibacterales bacterium
TGCAATCCTTCAATATGCAATTCCATTAGCTCACATCGGAAGGACACTCGCCCATGACCGGGTACATCTATCCGAATGAACTCGAGCTCCAGTGGGGCCTCCTTATCGTCCTGTACCCCTATCTGACCGGACTCGTCGCGGGCGCCTTCATCCTCGCGTCGCTCGAGCGCGTGTTCAACGTGCGGGCGGTGCAGCCGACCTACCGGCTGTCGTTGCTGACCGCGCTGGCCTTCCTGCTCGTGGCCCCGCTGCCGCTTCTGGCACACCTCGGCCACCCCGAGCGCAGCGTCGCGATCTTCCTGACGCCGAACCTCCGGTCCGCGATGGCAATGTTCGGGTTCGTCTATGCCTGGTATCTCGCCCTCGTGCTGCTCTTGGAGATCTGGTTCGACTACCGGAAGGACATGGTGACGTGGGCCACGCAGGCGCGGGGCCTGAAGAAAGCTCTCTACTACGTGCTGACGCTGGGCGCGACCGACGTATCACCCGCCGCCCTGCGCTTCGATGACCGGGCGGGCCGTCTCATCACGCTCATCGGCATCCCGTCGGCCTTCCTGCTCCACGGCTACGTCGGGTTCATCTTCGGATCGGTCAAGGCGAACCCCTGGTGGAGCAGCGTGCTCATCCCCGTCGTCTTCCTGTTCTCGGCGATCGTGTCAGGCATCGCTCTGGTGCTCGTCCTCTACGTCTTCTCGTCGCTCGTCCGGACCAAACCGATTGACATGATCTGTCTGGACAAGCTCGCGTCGTTCCTGCTCTACGCGGTCATCGTCGATTTCTCGCTGGAGATGCTCGATTTCATCCACCGGCTGTACGAGGCCGAAGAGTCGATCCATATCCTCAGCGAGCTGGTGTCGAGCCGTCTGTTCCTGAGCCTCGTGGTCATGCAGGTGCTGCTCGGGACGCTCGTGCCGATGGTGCTGCTCGCGCTCGTCAGCCCCGCGTTCCACAAGCGGGCCGTGCTGCCGGCCACCGAGGAGCTGCGCCGGATGGTGTACTTCGGCTCGGCGATCCTGATTCAGATCGGGATCTTCAGCACGCGCTGGAACGTGGTGATCGGTGGGCAGCTCTTCTCGAAGAGCCTGCGGGGTCTGACCGTCTACAAGCTGCAGGTGCTGGGGCTCGAGGGCGTGTTCATGTCGATGGGACTGCTCCTGCTGCCCCTGCTGATCCTCTACGTCTTCGTCCGCGTCCTGCCCCCGTGGATGGACGAGGCGCCGGCGCACGAGGCGGCGCCCGCTAGCTCTTGACCCCGTAGGCCCGGTCGATTTGGCGGAGCTTCAACGCCAGCGCGACCACGACCACCAGGATCGCCAGCAGCGACACGGCGAGCCCGGTGCGCCTGAAGCGCAGCTCGTCGAGCGCGGCCTCGCCGGCCTGATCCACCTTGCCGGCGATCCCGAAGCCCTCCTCCAGGATCTTCTGCACCTTGGCGAGATCGAAGGTGTGCACCTCGGTGCGCGCGAGCGTCAGGTGATTGCGCGCCTCGCGCAGCGCCAGCTCCTGATCGCTCATCTCCATGCCGGCGTTCTCGGCGCGGTCCACGAGCCCGGCTGAGGCGTCGATCGTCTGCTTGAGCCGCTCGATCCCGGCGCGCATGGTCCGGGCCGCCTTGAAGCCGTTGTCGCCGTCGGCGTGGCACGCGGTGCAGAGCGCCGTGTTGTCGGTGCCGAGCAGGGCGTCCGACGGCCGCTCGACGTCGTGGTTCTTGTGGCACTCGACGCAGCCGCGCTCGAAGATCTGGCTGTGCGTGCTCAGCGCGAATTTCGTGGAGAAGATCGCGTGACACGTGCCGCACACGTTCACGACGGCGCCGACGCCGGGCGGCGCCGCGCCGTGATTGCCGTGACAGTCGTTACAGGTGGGCGCCGACAGATCGCTCTTCTTCGTGAGCGCCTCGTAGTGGACGCTCTTTTCGTACTGCACGTGCTGGTCGGTCGGGAGCGGCGAGCCGTCCGGGAGCGTGTAGCCCTTCATGTGCTCCGCGCTGGCGTGGCACCGCGCGCAGGTCGTGGCCACGTTCAACGGAAAGACGGGCGACTTCGCGTCGCTCACCATGCGGATGCCGTGCGCGCCGTGGCAACTGATGCACGTCGCCACCTTCGTGTCGCCCTTGGCGAGCTGCTGCCCGTGCACGCTGGTGGCGTACTCGCTCGCCTGATCCACGCGCTGGCGCGGCGCGTACTTGCGCATGAACCCGGCGTCGCTGTGACAGCGCGCGCACACCTCGATCACGGCCGCGCCCGCGGGCTTGCCGCGGTAGCCTCTGGCCCGATCCTTCGCGCGCGCCTGGTCGGTGGCGGTCGGGTCTCCACCGTGGCAGTCGACGCACCTGAACCCGCGCGCGCGGTGGACGTCCTCCTCGAACAACCCGGCCGGCGCCGACAGCCGCGCGTCCGGCAGCCCCCGGTGGCACGTGACACAGCCG
>CAYHSN010000588.1:0-2427 GCA_964359235.1 uncultured Vicinamibacterales bacterium
GACGACACCGGCGTCCAGGTCGCCGACGTCGTCGTCGGATTCCGGGAGCTCGAGCGAAAGGGCTTCGACGAGATCCGGCAGCTCGCCGACTCGACGCGCTTCGACTACTTCTGCTGGGACCTGTACGCCGCGGTGACCGAGTGGTACGAGGCCGACCAGAGCCGGCTGCACATTCGGACGGCCACGCTCCACGACATCGAACGCGGCGGCAACGAGAACGCGCGCATCGCCAGCTTCATCGCCGATCGCATCGTCCGGTGCCATCTGGCGACGATGAAACGGATGAACGTCGGGTACGACCTGCTGACGTGGGAGGGCGACATCCTGCGACTGCAGTTTTGGGCCCACGCCTTCGAGTCGCTCAAAGCGCACGGATCTGTGTTCCTGCAGACCGAGGGCCGCCTGGCCGGATGCTGGGTCATGCGGATCGAGGAGGACGCGGCGGACCGGAGCGGGACGGCCGGGGCGGACGAGGACGCCGCCGCCGCAGAGAACGAGGCGGACGGCGCGGCTGAAGCGCGCGAGAAGGTGATCGTGCGCTCGGACGGCACCGTCACCTACGTCGGCAAGGACATCGCGTACCAATTCTGGAAGTTCGGCCTGCTCAGCAAGGATTTCCACTACCGGGTGTTCGAAACGCGTCCGGGCGCTGGGCCCGTGTGGGCCACGACGTCGGACCCGGCGTCCTCGTCCGCGCCGCCGCCCGCCTTCGGCCGCGCACACATCGTCTTCAACGTGATCGACACGCGGCAGTCGTATCTGCAGAACCTGCTCAAGCAGGCGCTCGCGTCGATGGGCTTCGCGGGGCAGGCGGAGCGTTCGATCCACTACGCGTACGAGATGGTCGCCCTGTCGCACCAGACCGCGCGCCAGCTCGGCTACCAGGCCGGCGATGAAGAGGGCAAGCCGTTTGTCGAGGTGTCCGGCCGTAAGGGCCTCGGGGTGAAGGCGGACGACCTGCTCGATCGGCTCAACGCGGCCGCATGCGCCGAGGTCGCCAAGCGCAACCCCGAGCTGCTCGAGGAAGAGCGCCGCGAGATTGCGTCGGCGATCGCCACGGCCGCCGTGCGCTATTTCCTGATCAAGTTCTCGCGCGGCAAGGTGATCGCCTTCGACATCGATGAGGCCTTGAGCTTTGAGGGCGAGACAGGGCCGTACATCCAGTACGCCGTGGTCCGGGCCAACAACATCTTTCGCAAGTTGCAGGCGCGCGACGGCCTCGAGGTCAGCGCCATCGGGCCGGCGCTCGCGGAGGCGCCAGTCGACGCGCTCGCCTCCGGCGAGGGCGACGAGCTCTGGGACCTCGTGCTCGAGTCGGCGCGGCTCGACGAGGTGGCCGATCAGGCCATCCGCAGTCTCGAACTGTCGGTCCTCGCGAAGTACGCCTTCGGCCTCGCGCAGAAATTCAACGCCTTCTATCACAAGCATCAAATCCTGAACGAAGAGCGCCGCGACGTCCGGTTATGGCGCGCGGCGACGGTCGCCCATTTCCGCGACCAGCTCGCCGGCGCGCTCGACCTGATGGGCTGCCAGGTGCCGTCCAGGATGTGACGCGGAATCGGACGCCATGACCCCACGCATCGGCCTCACCGCGTGTGCGCAAATCGCCGACTACCTGGAGTCGATCCGCCGTGCCGGCGGCGAGCCACACGTGCTCGATCCGGCCGCCACAATCGCGACCTCTGCGCTCGGCGAAATCGACGGGCTGCTGCTCCCCGGCGGCAAGGACATCGACCCGTCGTTCTACGGGGAGGATCAGCACGCGGCAAGCGCGCTCGCCGCGCGGGACCGCGACGAGTTCGAGCTCGAGCTGGCGCGGCTCGGCCACGCGCGCGACCTGCCGTGCCTGGGACTCTGCCGGGGCGCCCAGGTCCTCAACGTGGCACACGGCGGCAGCCTGATTCAGGACATCCCCAGTCTCGTCTCCGGCGCGGTGCCGCACGAGGTGAAGGACACGCCGGTGAGGTTCGCGCACGAGGTGTGGGTCTCGGGCGGATCGCGTCTGTGTCAGATCCTGCAGGAGCACCTGAGCGAAGACGACGCGTGCGGGGTGAACAGCCGGCACCACCAGGCGGTCGGCCGCGTGGCGGAGGGATTCGAGGTGACGGCCACGGCACCGGACGGCGTGGTCGAAGCCATCGAGCGCCCCGGCGCGCGCTTCTGCGTCGGCGTGCAGTGGCACCCGGAGAACTTCTGGCGCACCGGCGAGTTCCGCTGTCTGTTCGAGGCGTTCGTGGAGGCCTGCCGGGGGATGTGACGGGGCGGAGAGCCTCGCAGCCCGTGGCGGAAGTCGCCAGGGCTGCGAGGGCACAGAGCATGAACCACAGAGCACGCCGAGGCCACAGAGAAAACCTTAGGAATCCCTGCGCTCTCTGTAATACAAACCCGTGAAATCTTGTTTTCCTGACAAGAATTTCGTGAGGGTTT
>CAYHSN010000589.1:0-2416 GCA_964359235.1 uncultured Vicinamibacterales bacterium
CATGATCGCAGCGTGACGCGAGAAGATCTTTCGTGCCTTCGTGTCTTCGTGGCTTCTTTCCGAGATCTTCTCGGGTTCTAGCGCGGCTGGCGCGCGTCGAGAATGAGCTTCACCAGCCTGCCGAACTCCTCGCCGCTCACCGAGTTGCCCTGAATGTCGGTGTTCACCCGGTGGACGATGACGAGGTCGTACGCGGGAATGACCAGGATGTAGTGTCCGCCAGCGCCGCGCGCGGAGTAGCTGCCGTCGGGAATCGATGCACCGGGCACGTGCTTCCCGTTGGCCGCCACCCACCACATGTAGCCGTAGCCGCCGGAGGTGCCGGCGTCCGAGTACGGCGTCACGCTGTCTTTCACCCATTGCGCGGGCACGATCTGCCGCCACCGCCACCGGCCCTCGCGCGCGAACAGGAGGCCGAAACGGGCCATATCGCGCGCCGTGAGCCGGAACGGGTACGCCGCATACACCGAGTCGGGTCCGGTCACGTACTGGCCGTCCTCGAGCCGGTAGTCCTGCATGCCGATGGGGTCGGCGATCCGCTCCTTGAACTCGCGGAAGAGGCTGTTCTTCGTCGCGCGCTCGAAGATGGCGCCAGCCGCGTTGAAATCCCAGTTGTTGTAGTACCAGAACGTCCCGGGCGCGTGACTGCCGCGCTGCGGGCGCGCGGCCTTCATGCCCGGCGTCTCGTACAACGCCGGATGGTAGATGCCGGAGCGCGCCTTGAGCAGGTCGTGGAGCGTCGCCTGCTTCTCGATGACCGTGAGCGACGGCTCGTTGTCGTCCATACCCAGATCGCCCATCGTCTTCGTCAGATCGATGCGGCCGTCGGCGACGTGGATGCCGTACATCGCGGTCAGCAGACTCTTTCGGATCGAATGGACGTTGAACCGGGTGCCGGTCTCGCCCCAGTCGTCGAGGACCTTACCGCCGAGCACGATCATGACGGCCGAGGTCTTGATCGTTTTCGAGTAGTCCTGCGCGGCCTTGAGCTTCTCGCTCGACCAGCCGGCCGATTCGGGCGACGCGACGCGGTCCCACGATTCTCCGGGATAGACCTGCTGGGCGGTCGCGGGCTGCCCGACGAGGCCCAGCGCGAATACGGCAACGAGCAGGAAGGGAACGACCCGGGTGACGAGGCGACGTGACATGGCGGGCGACCTCCTTCACTGACAACTGACGACTGAGAGCGTGTGAAGAAATCGCCGTAGCGCCGGACTTCAGTCCGGCCTGTCGGGCGCATCTGAAGATGCGCGCTACGTGCCATGCGATTTCTTCACAAGCTCTGACAACTGACGACTCAGGGAACACGACACGCTTCGGGGTCCGCAAGTCTTCAGTTGCCAGTTGTCAGTCGTTGGTGCCGTCTTCATTATCTGCCCGCGGACACACGGCGGCCAAGCCGGGCCGCCGTGTGTTCAGGAGGAGGAGGGAGAGAGAGCGGACGGGCGATCTAGCCGGCCGCCTCGAGGACCATGGGCCGGCGTCCCCGCGGATACTGAATGCCGAGCGTCTTGATCTTGTAGTTCATCACGCGCGGGCTGATCGCCAGGAGCTCCGCGGCGTCCTTCTGCACCCAGTTCGACATCTTGAGCGCTTCGATGAGCGCCTGTCGTTCGACTTCCTCGAGCGGAATGCCTGTCGGCGGGATGCGCACGACCGAGCTCGCCTCGCCGGCCGGCGTCGTCGTCAGCTCGCCGAGGCGCAGATCCGAAATGGAGATCTGCGAGCTTTCGGTCAGCAGCACCGCCCGCTCGATCGCGTTCTCGAGCTCGCGGATGTTTCCCGGCCAGTTGTACCGCATCAAGAGCTTCTGCGCGTCGCCGTCGAGCCCGTCGATCTTCTTCTTGAGCTCGCCCGCGAACCTCCGAATGAAGAACATCGCGAGCGCGGGGATGTCGTCCTTGCGATCGCGCAGCGGCGGCATGTCGATTGACACGACGTTCAGCCGGTAGAACAGGTCCTCCCGGAACTGCCCGGCCGCCACCATCGACGGCAGGTTGCGGTTGGTGGCCGTGATCACGCGCACGTCGACCCGCAGCGTGCGCGTCCCGCCGAGCCGCTCGAACTCGTGCTCCTGGAGCACGCGCAGGATCTTCGACTGCGTGTTCGCGCTCATGTCGCCGATTTCGTCGAGGAACAGCGTGCCCCCGTCGGCCTGCTCGAACCGGCCGATCCGCTGCTTGTCGGCGCTGGTGAAGGCGCCCCTCTCGTGCCCGAAGAGCTCCGATTCGAGCAGGTTCTCCTGCAGCGCCGCGCAGTTGACCTTCACGAAGTTGCGCGAGGATCGCAGGGAGTTGTGATGGATCGCGCCCGCGATGAGCTCCTTGCCGGTTCCCGTCTCGCCGCGGATGAGCACGGTCGAGTTGCTCTTCGCCACCTTGCGGACGATGCTCAACACCTGCGTGAGAGCGCCGCT
>CAYHSN010000590.1:0-2415 GCA_964359235.1 uncultured Vicinamibacterales bacterium
CGCCTCGCGACCGGCGGCAACCGTCTCGCCGCGCGGCTGCTGCCCGTGTTGGACGACCCGCGCGCGCTCGATCGCTACATCGCGGCCAGCCAGATCGGCATCACGTTGTCGAGCCTCGTACTGGGCGCCTACGCGCAGGCGAAGCTGGCGCACTCGCTCGAGCCGTTCTTCGCCGGCTGGGAGCGATTCGGGCCTGCCGCCGCCGGAACGGCCTCGGTGAGTGTGGTCCTCGTCAGCGTGACCCTTGCGCAAGTCGTGATCGCCGAGCTCATGCCGAAATCGCTCGCGCTGCAGTACCCCACGCGGACGGCGCTCCTGACGGTGATCCCGATGCAGTGGTCGCTGCGGGTCTTCGCGTGGTTCATCGCGGTGCTCAATGGCAGCGGGATACTCGTGCTGCGACTGCTCGGTCTGTCCTACACGAGACATCGCCACGTGCACTCGCCGGAGGAGATCGAGCTTCTGCTCGTCGAGAGCCGCGACGGCGGGCTGCTCGAGCCGGAGGAGCAGGCGCGGCTGCATCGGGCGTTGCGCCTCGGTCTGCGATCGGCGCGCGAGTTGATGGTGCCTCGGGGCGACGTGGCCGCGATCTCGATCGACACGCCGTTCGATCGCATCCTCACGAAGCTTTCGGCAAGCCCGTACACGCGCCTGCCCGTGTACGAGGGGTCGCTCGACCACACGCTCGGCGTGCTGCACACCAAGGACCTGGTGGTCGTCTGCGCGGGCGACGGCGCTCCGCCTCCGCTTCGGTCGTTGCTGCGACCCGTCGTTCGAGTGCCCGAGGACATGGCGGCCGATCGCCTGCTGACCCACTTGCGGGAACGACGCGCGCCGCTGGCGCTCGTGGAGGATCGGCGCGGGCGTCTCACGGGGCTCATCACGCTCGAGGACGTGGTGTCGGAACTGCTCGGCGACGTCGCCGATGAGTTCAAGCCTGGCGGCGCGCCGGCGCCGCCTTCGCGGGAGCGCGATCGTGGCTAGCGCGATGCCGTGGCTGATCGTCGCCGCGCTCATCCTGCTCAACGGGATGTTCGTCGCCGCTGAGTTTGCGCTCGTGGCGGCGCCCAGAGCGGCGATCGAGCATCAGGCCTCGCGGGGCCACTGGCTCGCCCGTCTCGTCCGCGACGTGCTGCGCAGCCCGCGGCGGCAGGATCGGTTCTTCGCGACCGCGCAGATCGGCATCACGGTCGCCAGCGTCGGCCTCGGGATGTACGGCGAGCACGTGGTGGCGGCCTCGATTGCCGGCTCGCTCGAAGCGGCGGGGGCCGGACGCTGGATGGCGGCGCACGCCACGGCCAGCGCCCTTGCAGTGGTGCTTCTGACCTACGTGCACATCGTGGTCGGCGAGATGGTGCCGAAATCGCTGGCGCTCCAGTACTCCCACCGCGCCGCGCTCTGGATTACGCCCTGGATGATCGGTGTGCTGGTGCTGTTCTACCCTGTCGTCGTCGCGCTCAACGCCCTGGCCAACGGCGCGTTGCGCGTGTTCGGCATCAGCCGTCAACCGAGCGTCGATCGCTTCTACACACCCGAGGAACTCGAGCTCATCGTGCACGAGAGCGAGCAGAGCGGCGCGCTTCGCGCCGACGCCGGCCGCATGCTGAAGGATCTGTTCGAGTTCGGCGACCTCACCGCCGGCCAGGTGATGGTGCCGCGGGTGCGCGTCTCTGGCCTGCGCGCCGGCGCGACACCCGAGGAGGTACGGGCGCTCCTGCGCAAGTTCGCCCACACCCGTTACCCCGTGTACGACGGCGATCTCGATCACATCGCCGGCATGATCCACATCAAAGATCTGCTGCGGCGGCTCGCGACCGGCGAGCCGGTCGGCGCCGCCGACGCGCGGCCGTTGCCGGTCGTGCCCGAAACCGCGCCGCTCGACACCGTGCTGGCCGTCATGCGCCGCGAGCGCACGCAGATGGCCGTCGTGATCGACGAGCACGGCGGCACGGCCGGCATCGTCACGCTCGAGGATCTGTTCGAGGAAGTCGTAGGCGAGATCGACGAAGGGTCGGGCGCGAAGCCGCCGATTCACGAGGACGAGGGCGGGCGGCTCCATGTCGCCGGCACCGTGCGACTGGATGAGGTCGGCCAGCGGTTCAACTTCGAGCTGGCGCACGAGGACGTCGAGAGCGTCAGCGGCCTCGTCCTCATGCTGCTCGGAAGGCCGCCGCACGTGGGTGAGGTGGTGGAGTACGAGGGGTTACGCTTCGAGGTGAGCGCCGTGCACGGACGTGGCGTCAGGGAGTGCGTGGTGACGCGTGTGGAGTGAACGGAGGATCACCACGGAGGACGCGGAGGGTAACAACCCTCTAACCGCCGGAACCTCTCTTCGCCTCCGCCCAGTAGCTTCGGTAGATGCATCACGGCGGACTCATCGAGCGAGAGCGACGCGATCTGGTGGCGTTCCCTCTG
>CAYHSN010000591.1:0-2407 GCA_964359235.1 uncultured Vicinamibacterales bacterium
GCCCGTCATCCAGTTTCCCGCTCTTTTCATCATTCCCGTCAGCCTGGCCGCCTGAGCCAGCGCGTGGAGACCCTCGAGGGGATACTGCCGCTCTGCGCGGTGTGCGGGAAGATTCGCGACGGCCGCGCGAGGTGGCAGCCGCTCGAACGGTACGTCCTCGACCACTCGAAGGACCAGATCAGCCACGAAGTCTGTCCCGACTGCGCGAAGCGGGCCGGGCAGACCTTCGACCGGCGCTGACACCACTCTTTGACAGCCGTGGGCCGGCCCGCTAGGATCGGGGCTTCCGATCAACGCTTCCCATCCATGCGGGCGCGCCGGGCGTTTCTGACGATCGCGTTTCTCGTCCTCGCGGCCCCCGTGTGGGCGCATCCGGCGCCGTTCAGCTACCTGGATCTGCAGCTCGGTGACGGCGCCGTGCGCGGCTCGCTCGTCGCGCATGCGATCGATCTCGCGCACGACCTGGGACTGGCGTCAGCCGACACGATCCTCGATCCGGACGTCGCCCGCGCCAATCGCGACCGCATGTTCGCGCTGCTCCGGCTGCGGCTCAGCCTGGCCGTCGCCGGCACCCCGGTGGCGCCGGAGTTCGAAGACTTCGAGATCCTCCGCGACCGCCAGGCGATCAGATTCCAGCTTCGCTTCGCGCTCGCGTCGCCGCCGGCCGCGTTCGAGATTCACGCGGCGCTCTTCCCGTACGATCCGAATCACCAGACGTTCGTGAACGTGTACGAGGACGACGCGCTCGCGCACCAGGGCATCTTCGACCGGACCCGCACGCGGTCGGAGTACTTTCGCGGCACGCCACAGGGCACGCTCGCCGTCGTCCGGAAGTTCATCGCCGAAGGCATCCACCACATCGTCATCGGGCCGGACCACGTGCTGTTTCTGATCGGCCTGCTGCTGCTCGGCGGGCGCCTGATGATGCTCGTGCGCATCGTGACGGCGTTCACCGTGGCGCACAGCATCACGCTGTCGCTCGCGGTGCTGAACCTCGTCAATCCGTCGTCGCGCATCGTCGAGCCGGCGATCGCGCTGAGCATCATTTACGTGGGCGCGGACAACCTGCTGGTGGGCGTGGCGCGTGTCAGAACCGATGTGGGGTCCGCCTTCAGGCGGACCACGGGCCGGCTAAAGCCGGCCCCCACAAGTTGTGAGACTGGCTCGAAGGAGGCGCGCGACGTGCGCGCGTGGATCGCGTTCGCGTTCGGCCTCATGCACGGCTTCGGGTTCGCGAGCGTGCTGAAGGAGATGGATCTGCCGCCGCAGGCCCTCGGCTGGTCGTTGGCCTCGTTCAACGTCGGCGTGGAAATCGGTCAGGTGTGCATCGTGGTGCTGGTGGCGGCGGCGCTGGCGGCGGTGCGGCAGCGGAGCGAGGCGCTCGGGCGCCGCCTCGCGCTCGCGGGATCGGCCGGGGTGATCGCGGCTGGCGCCTACTGGTTCGTCGAACGGATGTTCTTCACAGGAGGGGTGTGATGAGACGCGCAGCGGTGCTGGCGGTGCTGGTTGTGGTCGGCGCGGTCGCGATGGCCGCGACCGATCAGGCCACGCCGCCACAGACTCAGAACGTGGCGGAGATCGAAAAGGTCAAGGACAACCTGTACGTGATCAAGGGCGGCGGCGGCAACACGGCCGCGTTCATCACGGCGAGAGGCGTGGTGGTCGTGGACACAAAGCTCGCCAACTGGGGCCAGGCGATCCTCGACAAGATCCGCTCGGTCACCGACAAGCCGGTGACCATGATCATCAACACGCACACGCACGGGGATCACGTCGGGAGCAACAACGAGTTCCCGCCGACGGTCGAGATCGTCGCCCACGAGAACACGAAGGCCAACATGGAGAAGATGCCGGCCTTCCAGGGCGACAACGCGAAGTTCCTGCCGAAGCGGACCTACAAGGACACGCTGAGCCTGCTCGACGGCAACGACCGCATCGATCTCCATTACTTCGGCCGCGGCCACACGAGCGGCGACACGATCATCGTGTGGCCGTTTCTCCGCGCGGCGCACACGGGTGATCTCTTCGCCGCGCGCGCCACGCCGCTCATCGATACGACGAACGGCGGCAGCGGCGTCGAGTACCCGAAGACGATGGCAAGAGCCGCCGCCGGCATTCAGAACGTGGACATCGTCATTCCGGGTCACAGCGGCGTGACCGACTGGAAGGCCGTCCAGGACTTCGCGGATTTCAACCGTGATTTCCTCGCGGCGGTCGAGGCGGCGATGAAGGCCGGGAAGACGGCAGACGAGGCGACCGCCACGCTCCAGCTCGGCGAGCGGTGGAAGGACTACGGGATGGGGCGGGTCAAGGCCAACGTGGCGGCGATCTATGCGGAGTTGAAGAAGTAGGCCTAATGCGTCAAAACCGGAGAGGGCTTGCGAGCGGAAGAGCCGCACCGGCGGCG
>CAYHSN010000592.1:0-2401 GCA_964359235.1 uncultured Vicinamibacterales bacterium
GAAGCCTCGCGAAGGCGCCCGAAGCCTCGAGCGAAGGCGGAAGGGCTGCGCTACATGACGGCGATTTCTTCTCAGGCTCTCAGTGCAGGGTGCCTGGAAAGTGCTCAGGTGCGGGGTGCCTGGAGAGTGCCCAGGTGCGAGGTGCGGAGTCGACGCACAGTGTGATCTCGCACCCGGCACCTGGCACCCGGCACCCTCCTGGCCCCCGGCACTTGGCACCCAGCACCCTCCCAGCACCCGGAACCGCGCACCCGGCACCGAGCTGATCCAGAGTCGTGAACTGTCACAGTCTCCCAATCAGGATCTGGCCTGCCGTTCGTACGGCGCGCGCTCGAAGACCGCGACCGCGGCCAGCGCGACGATCGCCACGATGGCCCCGAGGGTCAGGCCCTCCACCACCGCCAGGCGCCTCATGAGCACGGCGAGCAGGCCGCCGGCGATCCCGACGAGGTACAGGGCCAGCACCGCCTGTCGCTGGCTGTAGCCCCAGCTCACGAGCCGGTGGGCCACGTGGTCCTTGCCGGGCGAGGAGAACGGCACCAGACCGCGGCGCAACCGCGAAATCGAGACCAGCGTCGTGTCGAAGATCGGCACGAGCAGCACGAGCACCGGGATCATCCAGCTCACCGCCTGCTCGACTTCGAGGAAGCGCAGCTTGATGCCCAGGGTGGCCATCATGAGGCCAACGAACATGGCGCCGCCGTCACCGAGGAAGATGCGGGCGGGATTGAAGTTCCAGAGCAGGAAGCCGAGCGAGGCGCCCGCCATCGTGGCCGCGAGCGTGCTCACGAGGATCTGGCCCTCCGACTCCGCGAAGGAGAAGAAGAAGACGCACGCCACGGCCGCGATGCCCGAGCACAAGCCGTCCATGTGATCGAGGATGGCGAAGGCGGCCGTGATGCCGACGATCCAGACGAACGACAATGCGTAGTCGAGCCAGATGCCCGGGACGCCGACAATCGGCAGGCTCGCGACCTCGTGGAAGATCTCACTGTGCATGCCCGTTGCGATGAGGACGATCGCGGCAAACGGCATCGCGAGCATCAGCTTGACCTGGTGGTGCAGGAAGCCGCGGTCGTCGAGCGTGCCGACGACGAGCGCGACGGTCGCGGCCACGAAGATGCCGAGCATCTGCGACCACGCCTCGTCGGCGACCAAGACCGCGATCGCGAAGAGCACGGCGATGTAGACCGCCAGGCCACCGAGCAGCGGTATCGGCGCGGCGTGCACCTTGCGCGGACCCGGCGCGTCGACCAGGCCCACGCTGAACGCCAGATGGCGCGCGGCGGGCGCGAAGGTGGCGGCGGCGAGCGCCGCGATCGCGAACGCGAGAAGATCGGTCAGCATGAAGGCAAGACGGACTGGCGGTTCAGTATACCCGCTGCCGCGCGCACCGCCCAACACGCCGGCGCCCGGCGACGCGCACGCCGATCGGGGTCAGCGCCAGCACGGGAGCGCAAGCGGCTCGTACGACCGCGTGACGGGCGCGCTGGCGTCCACCAGGATCCGATAGACGCGGCCGTCTTCGCCGGCCAGCTCGCCCGCGATCCGGTAGCGCCCGCTCATGTAGCTGGCGATGCGCGGATAGGTGCGCTCGAAGAGCGGCGGCTCACCGCTCACCTCGATCAACGCGACAGGCGCCGCCTGGCGCCGCAGACGCTCGATCGCCAGTTCCTGATCCCGCGGAGCCACGAAGAAGCCCGGAGAGAAGAAGGCGAGGCCGGCGGCGAATTTCCGCTCGGCGTAGAAGTTGACCTCGGGTTCGAACGCCGCCACGAGCAGCGCGTCCGACGGCGCCGTGCACTCGTAGACGTAGCGCGAGAACTGCTTGAGCGTTCGGCGGTCGTCACCGCTGGCCACCCACCCGTCGATGGCGGGCTTGGCGCCTAGCTCGCGCCAGAGCTCGACGCCGCGTCTCAGCGCTGCTCGCGGACCCCCCGGCAGCCGGGTTTCATCGAGCTGGCGCCAGGCGCCTCCGACCTCGGCCGCGCTAACGAGCGTGCAGCCGGCCAGCGACGTGATGAACATCCATCGAAGGACATTTCGCGCAGCGTCCTTCGTGATGCGCCCTCGCGGTTGCCCGGCGGCTCGCGCGGCCCCGCGCGTGAGTGGCCGCGCTTGCGCGAGCAGCCACGCCCCCAGCACACCGGTGAGAGCCGACGCATCCGGAAGCCTGGCCGGCAACGGATCGCGCAGAAACCCATAGTTCGTGAGTCCGCACAGCACCGCGACGCTCGCGATCAGCGCGAAGCCCGCCTCGCCGGCGACGGGGCTTGACGCACCGGCGGCCCGCTTCCAGATCAGCACGCCGAGTGTGACCACAGGAAGGCCGAGGAAGAGATAGTAGAGCCACGCCGCCGCGTTCCCGGGTCGGAACAGGCCCGCGACGGGCGACAACCCG
>CAYHSN010000593.1:0-2399 GCA_964359235.1 uncultured Vicinamibacterales bacterium
TGGGGATCCAGATTCGCGATTCTGCCAATCAGCAATCAGCACTCGGCAATCAGCACTCGGAACGAGGAGCGCAGCATGCACCGACCAGTCCCGAACGTGTTCGGCGCCGGGATCGTCGCCGCCCTCGCGCGGCGCCGGCCCTGGATCTGGCGGTCCGAAGAAGGGCAGGACCTGCTCGAGTACGGCCTGCTCATGGCGCTCATCGCCGTGCTGGCGATCGGCGCGGTGAGCGCCCTGGGCAACACGATCAACACCGTGTTCTGGCAGACCATTGCCAACAACTTCTAGCGCGGCGCTCGTGACGGTCCTGGTCGGCGTCGGTCGTGCCGCCCTCGTCGACTTCAGGACCGGCCGGATTCCAAACGTCGTGACCGTCTCGATGGCGGCCGGCGGCGTCACGCTCGCCGCGACCGGCGGGAGCGGCATCTCGATCGCGGCGTCGGCGCTGGGATTCGTCCTGGGCCTGCTCCTGATGCTCCCGGGACATCTCCTCGGTGCGACCGGCGCCGGCGACGTCAAGCTCCTCGCGGCCGTGGGCGCCATCATCGGGCCCGCAGAAGTCGTGATGGCGTTTCTCTTCACTGCCCTCGCGGGCGGACTCATGGCGGTCGCGGTGGCCACGAGCCGCGGCCGCCTCGGCGCGACGGTCGCGGGCGCGGGGCGGATGGTGGTCGCGCCCGGAGCCGCCCGCGAACGTGTCGCGACGCGTGACAGCGGAAGCCGGTTCGCCTACGGACCGGCCCTCGCCGTCGGCACAGTGATCGCCGTGTTGACGTGAGACAAGGAGAAATGCCCATGAGGCGGAGCGACCGCGGGACGGCCCTGCTCGAAGCCGCCGTGACGATTCCCATCCTTCTGCTGATCGCCGTCGGCATCTTCGAGTTCGGCCGCGCGTATCAGACCTGGCAGGTGCTGACCAACGCCGCGCGTGAGGGCGCGCGCGTGTCGGTCCTGCCGAGCGCCACAGAGGACGCCGTCGTCACCGTCGTGCGGAACTACATGACGAGCGGCGGGCTTCCCAAGTCGGCGACGGCGGTGGTGTCGGTGAACCGCAACGCCGCGGCCGGCGCCAACGTCGCCTCACAGATCATTGTCGACTATCCGTTCGAGTTCATCGTGCTCCAGCCCGTCGCGCGCCTCGTGCAGCCAGGCGCGCAGACGGGCGCGCCGCTGACCATGCGCGCAACGGCCGTGATGAGAAACGAAACGCAATAGCGGGCGCGGGTCGGGGTCAGGCAGACCTTCAGGCCTGCCTGAGCCCCCAGCCCCAAGTCCCCAACCCCGAGGTTTTGTCATGCGCAACCGACTGTTCGCCGTGCTGGCCCTCGCGATCACCGCCGGGGGCGGACTCGCGTACGGCACCTACAACTACATGCAGAACGTGCCGGTGCGCACCGTGTCGGTGCCCACCGAGCCGGTCGTCGTCGCGGCCGCGGACCTGCAGCTCGGCACGGAGCTCAAGGCCGAGGATCTGCGCGTCGTCGCGTGGCCCGCGAGCGACCTGCCGGCCGGCGCGTTCAGCACGCCGCAGGAGATCGCCGGGCGCGGTCTCATCGTGCCGGTCGTGAAGAACGAGCCGATCCTGCCGGCCAAGCTCGCCGCGAAGGACGCCGGCGCGGGTCTGCCGCCGGTGATCCCGCCCGGCATGCGTGCCATCTCGGTGCGTGTGAACGACGTGATCGGCGTCGCCGGCTACGTGCTGCCCGGTACGCGCGTGGATGTGGTTGCGACCGCGACGCCGACACAGTCGCAGGCCGACGTGACGTCGAAAGTGGTGCTCAGCAACGTGAAGGTCCTGACGGCCGGCACGCGCATGGAACAGGACCAGGAGCGCGGCAAGCCGATACACGTCACCGTCGTGACGCTTCTCGTCACGCCTGAGGAGTCCGAGCGTCTCACGCTCGCGAGCACCGAGGGCAAGATCCAGCTCGCGCTTCGAAACCCGCTCGACGCCGGCGTGCCGGTGACGCCGGGCATCCGTCCCGCGGCGCTGCTCGGCGTGGCCGCGCCGGTGGTGAAGAGAGTCGCCTCGGCGGCGCCAGCCAGAGGAAAACCGGCGCTGGCGCCAGCGCCCGAGCCGCCGTCATCCGCGCCGCCGTCGGTCGAAGTGATCCGCGGCGACAAGCGCGCGCGCGAAGTCATCCGATAGGAGGCACGTTCATGTTCGCCGCTCACGCCGCTTCGCGCTGGCCCCGTCAGGATGACGCGGCCGCGATTGCCTGCAGGCCGATGACGCTCTTCTCTTTGGTGGCGGGGACCCCTGGACTTCGCTCTTCGAGCTTCGTCCAAGGTGGCCGGACTCCGCTCTTCGAGCTTCGTCCAGGGCCGCCGAAGCTCTGCGGAGGCGCCCGAAGCCTCGCGAAGGCCCCTGCACCCCGCCAAGCGCGCTCGCTGAAACC
>CAYHSN010000594.1:0-2387 GCA_964359235.1 uncultured Vicinamibacterales bacterium
CAGCACGGCCACTGTGTAGAGGGCCAGGGCGTAGCCAGTACGCGAGCCGGCGATAGAAAGCGGCCTTGCGCGCCGCGAAAGCGCGCGGCACGAAACTCGGGACGCCGGCGAATCTCACCGATCGCTCGCGTCGCGCCTCGGCGGCGTCGCGCCGGGCGGCCGTCGACGAGCGGCACCGGCTCACCGTGCCGCTGGTGCGCGCGTGCGCCAGGCGGATTGGACGTTGCAGAAAATCTGCGGACGCGTTGACTGAGCTCCGCGTGCCGCTCCCGGGCCGCCGCGGGCGGCAGTGGCAACCCGTGCAGGTGCGGCGGTTGCTGGCGCGCTGATCACTTCACGATGAGAACGCGCTCGAGCTACCCGCCGGTCGCTGCCGCGCCGCCATCGAGATCGAACCGCGGTACGTCCAGGTCGCCATCGACCGCTGGGAAGCGTTCACCGGGCTGAAGGCCGCGAAGGTCGGCGAGGCCGTCCGTGTGTAGCCCGAGCCGCTCGCGCCTTCCTGGCGCTCGGTCGCCTTGTCGGGGCGGCGGTGACGTCTTCCACGCCGACCACCAAGCGTTTACCCAGCGCGCTGAACGCAGCCTCGATCTGCTCCAGCTTCGAGCCGTGGGTCATGGCGAGCAGGCGATCGACTTGCGGCAGGTGCCACTTGAGCCGTCGCCCGAGTTCGGCCTTCCCGACCTTAGCGGCCCGCATCGCTTCATAGAGGCCGATCTTCGCTTCGATGAGTGCCGGCACCGTGACGCGATACTTCGTCACGAGAGCCGAGGGCAGGGGAATGTCCCGACGGTCCCTGATGTACGCGTCGATCGCAGTCGCCAAGGCATCCGGCGCGTGGCCGAGCGCGTCCTCGATGTCGTCGCCGACGGTGTGGGCCTCGGGAAAGTCTGGAAAGCTGACGAGGATGGTGCCGTTGTCGTCGCGGGTCAGGGTGATCGGGTAATCCATGATTCGTGCTTCCCTTCTCACTTGAGGCCAAGGTCTTTCTTGATCGCGTTCACGAGGCCGGTGCCGAGTTCCTTCTGTTTGCCGTGCATCGGCAGGACCGACATTTTGGTGCCGAGCCGAACGATCAAGTGGCCGCCGTGTCCGGCCGCAAAGGTGCAGCCGGCCTTCTGTAACCACCGCTTGAACTCTTGGCTTGTCACTACCGGACGAGCATACAACACAAGTGTTGCGTTTGTCAACACATCTGTTGTTCGCGTGAACAGGTCCGTTGTGTGGTGCTCTCTTCTACTCAGCGCGAATCGTTGGCCCAAGTTCGTCACGGAAACGGCGAGCGGTCGAGAACTCCTAGAAAATCCGCTCACGACATCACGAAGTCTGCACGACATTCGGCGTTTCACTCGAGATGGGCGGGGATGGTGATGTCGAGCTGGCCGCGGAGCCGCTGCTGCTCTGGCGTGGGCGTCGCCACCCGACGGAGCCGGATCTCTCGGCCGTCGATCGTCGGCAAGATAATATCCGCGCTCTGCAGCGTGGCCAGTTGCGCAAGGGCCTTCGCCGGCGTGAGCCCGGTACCGCAGGGCCTCTTCGAGTCGCGTCGAGAACCGATGTCGAATGGCGCGTTCTTTCTCGCGTCGGGCCGTCGAGCGGCACAGCACGTACGTTTCGGTCCCGCCTGGCATCGGCACCAGTTGTGCCTCCACATCCGCACGTACCTGGATCCACGATCCCTCGAGCAACGCGCGCTCGACGGTGCGCAGCTTCGTCCGCGGCGTGCCCACGACGTACTGCCCCCCGCGCCGGCGCAGCGCGGCCAGATTGGCTTCGCGCACAATGCCGCGGTCAAAGACCCACACCCGGCGCGCCTGGCCGTACTTGCGCTCGACCATTCGCATCACCGTCTCAAGGGTCGTCACATCGGTGCGGTCGCATCTACGTCAAGATCCCGGTGACCAACACGCGTCGCGAGTCGGCCTCCGATCTCGCCACACGGCTCTCGCGCTCGGGGGTGAAGCTCAACGTGACCGCGCTGCTCACGCTCGAGCAGGTGCGCGACGTGACGGCCGCGGTGGCTGGCGGGGCGCCGGCCTGCGTGTCGGTGTTCGCGGGGCGGGTCGCGGACACCGGGCGCGATCCGGTCCCGTTGATGGCCGCCGCCGTCGAGATGCTGCGTGTCGCGCCGAATGCGGAGTTGATCTGGGCCAGCCCGCGCGAGTTGCTCAACATCTTCCACGCCGACATGGTCGGCTGCCACATCATCACGGTGACCCACGACATCCTGAAGAAGCTGTCGCTGGTCGGGTACGACCTGGGCGAGTACTCGCTTGACACGGTGAAGATGTTCTACGACGACGCGACCAAGGCGGGGTTCGCGCTCTAAATTTAGCGCGGCACAAGTAGTACCCAGGTACCAGGGATGAGGTGGCGTCAGTCTCGTC
>CAYHSN010000595.1:0-2378 GCA_964359235.1 uncultured Vicinamibacterales bacterium
GAAAGGCGAGGTCCACAGTATCCTCGTCTGGAAGCTCGACCGTCTCGCCCGGAACATGGTCGACCCACGGCGTCAAGCGACGGTTGGAATTCTGTAACTAGCGGAAATCGTGGCGGTTCCTGGGCACGTCCCTGTCCCGAATGTACCGCCGCGCCGCGCAGGTGACGCGCAAATCCCCGAGTAATTCGGGAAGCACCGTTGGCCGGAGCAATCGAGGCTGGTACAGTAAGGACCTGGGAGTCCTAACTGTACCCGATGCCCTATGCTCGATAACGACGCCTCCCGCCTCACCCTCGAACGGCTCTTCTCCCATCGGCCCGTCGCCGAGCTTCCCGAGCTTGGGCGCGCGCTCGGCACGCAATCGCGTATGAGCGTCTTCCGCCGCCTGTCGCTGCTCGGCTACCTGTCGAGCTACACGCACGCGGGCCGCTACTACACGCTGGCGTCGATCCCTCAGTTCGACGGCGACGGCCTGTGGCGTTTCGAGGGCGCCGGCTTCTCGCGCGACGGTACGCTCAAGGCCACCGTGCGACGGCTGGTGGAGACGTCGGAGGCGGGCCGTACGCAACGCGAACTGCAACTGCGGCTGGCCGTCCGCGTGCACAACCCGCTGCTCGACCTGGTCGAGCGCAAGCAGCTGCGCCGTGACTCGATCGACAGGGAGTACGTCTACCTCTCCGTCGGGCGGGCGCGCGCAACCGAGCAGCTCGAACGACGACGGGCATTGCCGATGTCACGCACGGCGCCGGCGATCGATGTCGAGGTGCTGCTCGAAGTCATCCACGGCGCGCGGTTGCCGGCCCCCCAGGCGGCGATGGTTGCGGCGCGGCTCGAGGCGCGCGGCGTCGTCGCCAGCGTCGCCGAGATAGCAGGCGTGTTCGAGCGCTACGGCCTAAAAAAAAGGGCTCTCCGACAGGTTTCGTGGAAGCGTGAACGTCACCTGAGCACCGGCGGGAGCGTGATGCCGCCGCAGCAGAGGGTGATGAGGGCGATCAGGCTGCTTGCGCTGTGAAACCCGAAGGAGCGACGGGTGATCGTACGGATCTTGCCGTTGAGACCTTCGCTGCGGCCGCTTGA
This sequence comes from uncultured Vicinamibacterales bacterium, assembly GCA_964359235.1. GTDB lineage: Bacteria > Acidobacteriota > Vicinamibacteria > Vicinamibacterales > JAHECP01 > CAYHSN01. Next base: position 1,078 of record CAYHSN010000595.1, read on the forward strand.
AAGCCCGGTGGCGACGTAGGCGACGATGCCCTCGATGTGTTCCTTGATCGTGCGCGCGACCCTTCGGAAGGGCGCCAGCCTCGAACGGGCGGCCCATGCGATCCAGCGGAGCAGCTTGTCGCGCGCGACGTTGACCTGACCGCCGTCGAGGATCCTCGCGAGCGTCTCCTTGAGCAGGTAGGCCCGATACAGCGGCCGGTTGGTTCTCTGCACGTCGGTGAGCTTGCCTTGCTCGACGTCGGTGAGGTTCCACGGATTCTTCTGCAAGGCGAAGCGCGTTCCCTTGATGGCCTTCTTCTGGTCGACGTTGGCAGCTCGCCACTGCTCGCGGCGGACCTTGTCGAGCGCGTCGTGGGCAAGCCGCTGGACGTGGAAGCGGTCGAAGATGAGCCTGGCTCCGGGCGACGCTTCGGTGACGGCCTTGATGTAAGCGGCCGACAGGTCGAGCGTGACCGCTTCGAGCTTCGCGCAGCGCTCTTTTCCAAGCTCCTGGAAGAAGGCGCCCAACGTGGCGGCGTCCTTGCCCTCGCGAGCCCAGACAACGGCGCCGCGCTCGTGATCGACGACGACGGTGACGTACTGGTGGTGGCGGCGGTAGCTCAGTTCGTCGACGCCGATGGTGTGCAGCCCGTCCAGGGCATCGCCGGGCCGCAACCTGGCCACCACGCGCTCGATGATGGTGCCGACCGTGGCCCACCCGATGCGCATCATGTCGCTGAGCGTTGTCTTGTCGGCGCGCTGCGCGAGGTAGGCGACGTGGCTCTCGAAGTCGTAGGTGAACCAGGACCGCGGCTCGGCCCAGGGCACCAGTTCCACAGTCACCTCGCAGCGCGGACAACGCACTCGCCGGATGTCGTAGCGGAGCCACAGGCGCATCCCCGCCACGTCCAGGTGCCTCCAGCGCCGTTTCTCGTAGCGGTCGTGCACGGCGTGAACGCGCTTGTAGCACCCCGAGCAGACGGGCACGCGGGTGCTCGGTGCCACGTCGAGCACGAGCCCCTCGGGCTCCAGGTGCACGGCGACAATGCGGGTCTTCTTCAACCCGAGGATCCTTGCCATTATGGTGGTGATGCGCACGGCGGACGGCTCCTTCTTTGCTTGCTTCGCAGCTGCAAAGTAGCGCCTCTTCCGTGCGCGTCTTCTTTACCCTCCTGCGCGACCCCTCACGCGCACGATCCCCCGGCGATCAGGCGCCGCCGCGCATCGACGCCCACGGCCGTGCTTCCACGAAACCTGTCGGAGAGCCCAAAATCGCAGCGCGCGTACAGAAAAGCCGGTCGCCGATCCACAGTTCGCGCGGC
>CAYHSN010000596.1:0-2365 GCA_964359235.1 uncultured Vicinamibacterales bacterium
TCGAAATCTTTGCCGGGACTCGGGGCTCGGGACTCGGGGCGGACGAGCCAACGAGGAACGAGGAGCGAGGAACGGGTAACGAGGAACCGGTAACGAGGAACGACTTGCCCTGGTAGAGGCGGACCTTCCGCCTTCGCGTGAAGCTCCGGCGGACCGCCAAAGCCTTGGCGGAGGCGGTCGGTCCGCCGTGCGCCGCCCAGCCCCCAGTCCCGAGTCCCTAGTCCCGAGTCCCCGGACCGCGCACCGTTCTTGCACCCGCGCCGTGCGTGCGTCATCCCGCCGCACTCCCTGCATTCGCACTGCTTGCCGGTTCCGCCGCCGGCGCGCTGTTGATCCCGGCATTCATTCCTGCGCTGGCGATCGGCCTGGTCGCCGCGTGGATTGCCTCGCTCGTGTCGTTCACGCGACGGGCGGGGCGCGTCTTCGCGGCGAGCGTGACGGTCGGGTTCTGTCTCGCCGGTGCCGCGTTGACCGCCGACGCGGAGTCGCGGGCACTCCTGCCGTGGCTGCGTGTCGAGCTGGAGCGCCACCCGGGTCTGGTCGGCGGGCGCGAGCCCGTGCGGCTCGAAGGGCGTCTTGCTCGTGACGCCGCGCCGACCGACTTCGGCGCCTCGCTCGATGTCGAGGTCGAGCGCGTGTTGATCGATGGCGCCGCACAGCCGGCGCGCGGTGGCGTGCGGCTCTCCGTCGGGGGCGAGCTCGTGGCTGGCTCGATCGGCGCGTGGCGCGCGGGCCGTGCCGTCCGCGTGTGGGCCCTGTTGCGCGAGCCGGTGTCGTATCGAAATCCCGGGAACGCGGGCGCGAACGAACGGCGCAGGCTGGCTCGGCAGGGAACGACGCTCGTCGGGTCGGTGAAGAGCGCGCGGATGGTCGAGGTCGTCACGAAGGGTGGCCGCATCGGGGAACTGCTCGCTGACGGGCGCGCGTACGTGCGGGCCGCCGTCGCGCGGCACGTCGGACGTCGCAGCGCCGAGTCGGCCGGCATCATCACGGCCATTCTCATCGGCGATCGCGCCGGCCTGACCGACGAGGTCGAGCGGCGGCTTCAGGACGCGGGCACGTACCACGTCATTGCGATCTCGGGCGGCAATATCGCGATCCTGGCGGGCGTGCTGCTGACCCTGCTGCGCCTGGCGCGCTGCCCGCCGCGCGCCGGCGCGGCGCTCTCCATCGCCGGGCTCGCCGCGTATGCCGCGCTCGTCGGCGACGAGGCCTCGGTCGTGCGCGCGACGCTGGTGGCCGTCCTGTACCTCGGCGCACGGCTGCTGGACCATCGCGCGCCGCCGCTCAACTCGCTCGGCGCGGCTGCCGGGCTCATTCTCGCCGCCTCGCCGCTTGCGATCTTCGACGCGGGCTTCGCGTTGTCTTTCGGCGCCACCGCAGCCATTCTGCTGGGCGTCCCGCGCGTGACGGCGTGGATCCGGCAGGCGTGCGAGCGCAGGAAGCGGACCGCGTCGCGCTGGCTCCTGGCCGCGGCCGGACTTCTGGCTGCGACCCTGAGTGCCGAGCTCGCGTTGTTGCCGCTCTCCGCGTGGTGGTTTTCGCGCGTAACCTTCGCGGGGCTCGTCCTCAACTTCCTCGCCATTCCGCTCCTGACCGTCGCCCAACTCGCCGGAATGGCCGTGCTGGCGCTGGCGCGCGTGAGCGGCTGGCTCGCGGACCGCGCGGGCGACCTCGCCTGGCTGGCGGCGGCAGGGCTCGTCGACTCCGCGCGCGGTGTCGACCTCGCGCCGTGGCTGGTGCGGCGCGTGCCGGCGCCGCCTGCCGTGCTGATGGTCGTGTACTACGCCGGCTGGGTCGTCTGGCTCGCCGGCCGTGGCCCGGCGCTCGCGCGCCGCGCCGCGCTCTCGTCGGTCGCGATCGCGGGCATCCTCATCGTCACGGCGCCCCCGGCGCCGGACCTGACCGCGCGCCGCGGCTGGCTGCGCGTGACGTTTCTCGACGTCGCGCAGGGGGACGCGACGCTGCTGCGATTTCCGGACGGACGCGCGCTCCTCGTGGATGCCGGCGGGACGCCCGGCGGCCGTTTCGACATCGGCGGCCGTATCGTCGCGCCCGCGCTGTGGCGCCTGGGCGTGCGGCGGCTCGAGGCCCTGGCGATCACGCACGCGGACCCCGATCACATCGGCGGCGCGCTGGCGGTCGTGCGCGACTTCCACCCGCGCGCGATCTGGGAAGGGGTGCCCGTGCCGCGCGACGCGGCGCAGCGCGAGCTCGAGGCCGACGCGGCGGCCCGCGCGATCGAATGGCGGCAGCTTCGGGCGGGCGATCGCCTGCGCGTCGGCGGTGTGGAGATCAGGACGCTGCACCCGCCGCCGCCGGACTGGGAGCGCCAGCAGGTGCGCAACGACGATTCGCTCGTGCT
>CAYHSN010000597.1:0-2363 GCA_964359235.1 uncultured Vicinamibacterales bacterium
GGTTCCCGGTTCTCTGTTCGCCAGTTCTGCCCGACGTTAGGTTAACGCCTATGGGTGCAGGGGTCCCCGCCAAGGTGAGGAACGACATGGCGGCTTTCTTTCGTATCGCCTGGCTCGTGATGCGCAAGGACTTCACGATCGAAGTCCGGAGCCGCGAAATTCTTTACACGACGGTGTTTTTCGCCGTCTCGTGCGTGCTGGTGTTCGCGTTCAGCTTCGTGCGCGACGGGCGCGCGCTCGACGACGCCGCGGCCGGCATCCTGTGGATCGCGATCGCGTTCGCGGGCACGCTGGCGCTCGGGCGCACCTTCGAACGCGAGCGGCAGGGGGAGACGCTGCGCGCCCTGATGATGGCGCCGGCGGATCGGCCGGCGATCTACGTGGGGAAGCTCCTCGGCATCCTCGCGCTCATGGGCGCGGTGGAGCTCATCCTGGTCCCGCTCGTCGGCCTGCTGTTCCAGGCGCCGATCCTCGCGCGCCCGCTCCTGTTGCTGGGGCTGCTCACCTGCGGCACGGTGGGCTTCGCGGCGGTCGGGACGCTGTTTGCCGCGATGCTCGTTCGCGCCCGCAGCCGCGACGTGTTGCTCCCGATTCTGCTGTACCCTATGACCATCCCGGTCATCATCGCCGGCGTGAGGGGCACGGCGGCGCTCTTCCAGGCCGAGATCGACGAGCCGATGGCCCGGGCCTGGCTGGGAATGCTGGTCTTTTTCGACGCCGTGTTCGTCACGCTCGCGCTCTGGACGTTCGAGCCGGTGATGACGGAATAGGGAACGCACGCAGAATTGCTGATTGTCGATTGCTGATTGCTGATTGACGTCACGCTGCAAGCGCGAGCACCATGCGGATGGGAGCGACGAAGGTACAGCGATGCCAAGAACAGCCGGTCACTTCTTCGTGCCTTCGTGTCTTCGTGGCCTGCGTTCGTAATCCCAATGGCAGCGTGACAACGTGAGAAGCCCGAAGCCTGGAGCCCGAAGCCTGGAACCTGATCATGTCCAACCGCTTGTTCGCTCCGCTCCTTTTTGTCGCCACCCTGATGTTCGCCGCCGCGCCCGTGCTGATCGCCTGGGCGCCGTACGAGTCGACGATGGGGCTCGTGCAGAAGATTTTCTACTTCCACGTGCCGTCGGCGATGGCCATGTTCATCTCGGCTTTCGTCTGCGGCATCGCGAGCGCGATCGTCCTCTTCAAAGGGGGCGCGCGGGCCGACCGGTACGCGCTGGCGGCGGCCGAGCTGACCGTGCTCTTCGGCGCGATCGTCCTCATCACCGGCCCGCTCTGGGCCCGCAAGGCGTGGGGCGTCTGGTGGCAGTGGGACGCGCGGCTCACCTCGTCGATCGTCCTGTGGATGATCTTCGTCGCGTATCTGCTCCTGCGGCGGTACGGCGGACCCGGCTCGGAGAAGCTGTCGGCCGGCGTGGCGCTGTTCGGCATGGCCAACGTGCCGTTTGTCTACTGGTCCGTGAACGTGTGGCGCACGGTGCATCCGACGACCAACGTCGTGATGACGCTCGCGCCCGGGATGCGCGGGCCGTTTTGGTGGTGCGTGGCGGCGTTCATGCTGCTCTACCTCATGATGCTCACGATGCGGGTACGGCTCGAGGAGCAACGGGCGCAGGTGGAAGAGCTGTATCTGAAGCTGGATGAGTGAGAGTGCGGGTAACCAGTAACCAGTCACCGGTAGCAGTCACCGGTAACCAGTAACCGGTAACCAGTAACTGTAACGAGTCACGAGGGAATGGGCGCGGAGCGGAGTGGGGCGGAGGGGCCCCGCGAGCGACGCGCTTGGCGGGGTGCAGGGGTCCCCGCCAAGGTGAGGAACGAGGAGCGAGGAACGAGCACGAAGAAAGGTTGAATTCCGTGGCGAAGAACCGTTTGCGTATCTGTCTCGTTGCGGTCGCGATTGCCGTGGCCGGTTCGTCGGCCTGGCTCGCCGCAGCCGTCCAGCAGCCGCCGCCAGCCCAGCAGGAGTTCGTGCCCGTCGACCAGTTACCCGCAGCCGAGCAGATGCCCGCGGCGCCGCTCGTGATCGCGGCGTATGCCTTCGTCTGGGTCGCGCTGTTGGGCTACCTGTGGTCCGTGCGGCGCCGGCTGGACAAAGTGGAGCGGGAGCTGGCCGACGTCGTCCGCAGGATGTCGTCGCCCGAGCGGAGGGCGTGATGGGCGAGATGTCAGCAGCCCACTTCATCTACATTCCGTCGCTGCTCCTCGTGGGGATCATCATGGGCTGGATTCTCGGGTCGCGCGCGGCGCGGGACGCGTACGCCGTCGAGCTGAAGCGCCGCGAAGAGCGGGCCAAGAAGAGCGCCTAGCCCGACCTTACCGACTTGCGGATGCGGTTTCCATGTGCTGCGGGTAGC
>CAYHSN010000598.1:0-2361 GCA_964359235.1 uncultured Vicinamibacterales bacterium
GGTCCGCCTGAAGGCGGACCCCACATCGGTTGTGAAACCAGCCTCCTGCTGCTCCGGCCGCGCTGGCCGGCGCCCGGCGCGTCACGCGATGTTCGCGTTCGCGCTGCGCACGCTGACCAGGAGCCCGCGCCACCGGCTAGCCCAAGTCTCTCAGGCCGGCCCGACCGGGCAGCGCTCATTGATCACATGCGGCGGTCAGATCGGCAGGCGCACGGTGAAGGTCGCGCCGCGGCCTTCACCAGGACCACTGGGTGCGGGGCTGAAACGGTCAGAGCCGCACCGGGCTTCGCGCGCGCGATCGCTCGCAGCAGCGCCGCCGCCGCGCCCACGACCTCCGTGAGATCGACGCGCCGGCCCCCGCACAGGATCGCGCGCGACGACGATGGGCCCTACGACGATGGGCCGGCTGAAGCCGGCCCCCACAATTCGCCGCCCCGAGTCCCGAGCGCCGAGCCCCGAGCCCCGGCTCTTGACATATCCCATGTCTTTAGTACTAACTTATTAGTATGAGAACCCCGAGCACGACCCTCACGCCCCAGGAGCTCGAGATCATGAAGATCGTCTGGCGCCTCGGCCGGGCGACGGTGCGCGACGTGTACGAAGCGCTGCGCGCGCGCCGGCAGATCGCCTACACGACCGTGATGACGATGATGAAGATTCTCGAAGAGAAGGGGCACCTGAAGAAGCGCCAGGTCGAGCGGGCCCACGTGTACCGACCGACCCGCCCCGAGCATCAGGTGTTGCGATCCATGGTCCGCGAGTTCGTGGATCGCGTGTTCGATGGGTCGGCGCAGCCCCTGTTGGTGCAGCTCGTCAGGGATCGGCGTCTCACCGAGAAGGCGCGCCGCGAAATCGCGCGCCTGCTGAAGGAGGCCGAATGACGCCGCCGCTGTGGATCGGCAACCTCGTCGCCTGGAGCGCGCAGGTGGCCGCGCTCGTGGCGGCCGCCGCGGTCCTTCTCGCGCTGCTCCGCGTCACCGCGCCCCGCGTGCGACTCGCGTGCTGGCGTGCGCTGCTCGTCGCGTGCCTCGCGCTGCCGCTCGTGCAGCCGTGGCGTCCCGCGCCCGCGCCAGGCCTCGACGCGACCGTCTCGACCGGGGCGACGACTGCCGCCTCGGCGATCGAGCCTGCCGCGGCGGCCGAGCCCGTCGGCGCGCCGCTCGTCGCGATGCTGGCCGTCGTGCTGATCGCGGGCACGTTTCTCCGGCTCGCCTGGCTGGGCCTGGGGCTCATTCGGCTCGCGCGCTACCGTCGCGACGCCACCGTGCTGGATCCCTTGCCGCCGGCGCTCGAGGACGCTGCGGCGCGCGCAGGATCGCGGGCCACGATCGCCGTCGCCGAGGGCCTGAGCGGCCCGGTGACCTTCGGCCTGCAGCGGCCGGTGGTGTTGCTGCCGCCGGCGGTTCTGACCCTCGACCCGGCGCTGCAGCGCAGCGTCGCGTGTCACGAGCTGCTGCACGTCGGCCGGCGCGACTGGCTCTGGTCGGTGACCGAGGAGGTCGTGTGCGCGTTCGCCTGGTTCCACCCGGCGATCTGGTGGCTCGCCGCGCAGATCGATCTCGCGCGCGAGCAGCACGTCGACGTCGAGGTCGTGCGCCTGACGGGTGACCGCAAGCCGTATTTGGAGGCCCTGCTCTACCTGGCGAGCCCCGAGCGCGGCGCTGACCTCGCTCCGGCTCCCGCCCTGCTCCGTCGTCGTCACCTGGCGAAGCGCCTGCTGGTGCTCGTCAAGGAGGTTTCCATGTCGCGCCCGAGAATCGTCCTGTCGGTCGCCGCCGTCATCGTGCTGCTCACGCTCACGGCCGGCGCTGCCGCCGTGTCGTTTCCGCTCGTGGGCGGGCCCGCGGACCGGCCATCGGTCACTTCGCGGATCGTGGACGGGCCCGCAGACGAGTCGTCGGTCGCCGCGCCAAGAGTCCAGGAGCCCGTGCGCGTCGGCGGCGACGTTAAGCCGCCAAAGAAAACTCGCGATGAGCGCCCCGTGTACCCGCCCGATGCTCGCGAGGCGGGCGTGCAGGGCGTGGTGATCCTGGAGGTCCTGATCGCGCCGGATGGCACGGTCGCCGACGCAAAGGAGCTGCGATCAGTCCCGCTGCTGGACCAGGCGGCGCTGGACGCCGTGCGGCAGTGGCAGTTCGAGCCGACGCTGCTCAACGGCGTGCCCGTGCCGGTCGTGATGACCGTCACGGTGAACTTCACACTCGACGCCGTCGGCCTAAGTGGCACTGGCCATGTGGTGCGGGGCGTCGTCGGTGGCGTGCCGGGCGGCGTGGTCGGCGGTGTCGTAGGCGGCGTGCCAGGGGGCGTACCGAGTGGCGTGCCGCGCATGCCGCCGCCGAAGAAGATCTTCGACGTGAAGCC
>CAYHSN010000599.1:0-2360 GCA_964359235.1 uncultured Vicinamibacterales bacterium
ACCGGAGTGTGGCATCTGAGCATCATGATGTCAAGATGCACCTGAGGGCTGATAGTCCGTATTCGAACCATCGTGGCCGAGGATCTGAAGGCTGACAAGAACGCCGGACACGTACATACGAGGTTTCCGCCCGAGCCAAACGGCTACCTGCACATCGGCCACGCGAAATCGATCTGCCTGAATTTTGGCGCAACGCGATCAGCTGCCGAGGCGGAGCGTTCGGCATACGCGGGGACATGGCTCGTTGCGGGCCAGTCTACACAGCGGATGTCCGCCGACGTGCGTTGTTTGCGTGAAAGCCCAGGGCCGGCATGGTCCACGTTGCCGGGGAGCGAAAGCGCTCGTCATCGGCGATAATAGACAGCGCGGGACGGCCAGAAGCTTACGCACTTCCGGCCGCTGATGTCACGCAGAATGGCCTTGACGTGCTGCTCATCGTCGCCGCCCTCGGCTTCGGCGCGCTGTTGCTCGCCCACACAGCGCCATTCCCCTTCCTGCTCGAAGCGTTCCGGCCGCGAGATTCTGTCTGGCACATGCCGCGCGATCGCGATCCGCCCACGGTTTTTCTGACCTTTGACGACGGACCGAATCCGGACGTCACACCGGCCGTGCTCGACGTGCTCGCGCGAGAGCGGGCGTCCGCGACGTTCTTCCTGATCGACCGGCACCTCACCGATGAAACCGCGCCCATCGTCCGAAGGATGTTCGCCGAGGGGCATGCCGTCGCGCTGCACTCCGACACGCGCGCGCTGATGGTCAAGGACCGCGCCGAACTCGGCGCTCTCCTGACGGCGGCGGCGAAACGAATCGAGTCGCTCGGCGGCGGCCGGCCCTGCGCGCTCTTCCGGCCGCACGCGGGCTGGCGAAGCAGAGAGATGTACGCCGGTCTCCGGTCGATCGGCTACCGGCTGGCAGGTTGGAGCTGGGGGGTGTGGGACTGGAACTGGTGGCGTCCACGCGAAGCCGACGATCTTGCGAGACGACTCGCCCGCCGCGCGTCACCCGGCGACATCATCGTCTTACACGACGGCCACCACGTGCACCCTCGCGCGGATCGCCGATACGCCGTCGACGCGACGGCGCGGCTGATTCCGGCGTTGCAGGCACGCGGTTACATCTTCGGGAGGCTGTGCGATCCGTGACCTTGTTCTTCCACTGATGCTTCGCGCCCTTTTCCTGATCGCCGGTCTCGGCCTCCTCATCTATCTCGTTCTCGCGCTGGGGGCGGGTGAGATCCTCGGCCTGCTCGCGCGCATCGGCTGGGGGTTTGTGCCGATTACCGCGCTGTACGCCGTGCATCAGGGGCTGCGCGCGCGGGCGCTGAGCCTGTGCGTGACGCGCCCCGGCGCGGTGCGCGTCATCGACGCGTTCGCCATCCGACTCTCGGGCGAAGCCATCCAGTTTCTCACCTCCACCGGACCGTTTCTCGCCGAGCCGGCCAAGGCCCTGCTGCTCGGGCGGCGCGGCGTGGCGATGAGCGAGGGGTTTGCGGCGACGATTGCGGAGTACCTGGGCTACACCATCGTGTCCGCGGTGATGCTGGCCGGCGCGATGGCGTACCTGTTGGCGCGCGTCGATCTCGGGCGTGCGCTCGGCGATACGGCTGTGGTCCTGCTCGTTGTGAGCGTCGTTTTTCTCGTCGTTGCGGCTGTGGCGATCGCGCGCCGCATCTATCTGATCGGTGGTGTGCTCGCGTGGCTGGGCCGTCTGCCGGTCGTCGGGCGTCGCCTGCGGCTCGAGGCGCCGGCCGTGCGGCGCACGGAGGACGCGCTGCTCGGGATCTTGCGCGAGCGGCCCGGCCGCTTCGCGCGGATCCTCCTCGTCGAAACCCTCGCGCACGCCGTGCTCGTCGTCGAGCTGTGGGCGATCCTGTGGCTGAGTGGGGTCACCGCGGCCTTCGACCGCGCGCTCGTGCTGGAGTCGGCGGGCAAGTTCACCGGCCTGGCGTTCTTCTTCATTCCCGGCCAGGTGGGCGCGTCGGAGGGTGTCAACGCGGTGCTGTTCCCGACGCTCGGCCTGGCGGCCGCCGCGGGCGTTGGCGTGGCGCTCGCGCGGCGCGTCCGCAGCGTCCTGACGGCCGGGGCCGGGCTCACGGCCCTGGCGTTTCTCACTCGGCGCACGAAACTGTAACGCCGGCGTGAGAGCAAGAAACCCGGTCGAGGGCCTCACGTCCGCTGCCTGGCGGTGTCAGGATCGGTGAGGATGTCGGTGCAGGGCGGGGACGTCGAATCGATCCAGACAGGCGCGGCGACCACAGGAGGGCCGTCCCGGCGCATGCCCAGATGCGCGAGCAGGCCCGCGACGCCGCGTTCCACGAGCGCGATGGACTCCTCGTCCACGTGCGCGTCAACCGGATTCTC
>CAYHSN010000600.1:0-2357 GCA_964359235.1 uncultured Vicinamibacterales bacterium
TTGAACTGGTTCGAGGAGCTGAAGCGCCGCGTGCCGGCGAAGTAGCTGTCGTGGATCGCGCGGCTTGCACGCGCGCGATTCACAGCGCGCGCACGATCGCCTCGCCGAACCCGGCGAGGCCGTCGCCCGCGATGAGCCCGGGCGCGCGGACGCTCATCGGCCGCGCGCCAAGCCACGCGCGCACAAGAAGGGCGGCGACCAGCGCGTAGCCGTAGACGAGATTGTCGAGCAGCAATCCGGTGGCGAGCAGGATGCCGACCGCCCGGCGTGGTCCTCCAATCAACTGGGTGATTGCGCCGATCGACGCGCCGATCGCGAGCTGCGCCGGCAGCGTGGGCGTCGCCGCGAGACTCACCGTGGCCGCGACGACCCGGCTCATCGGCGGCACGAGTCCCGCCTTCCAATACAAGCTGAACGCGAGTGTGGCCGTGACGATGCCGACGAGCGCGCCGACTTCCTGTAAGAGCGCCTGCTGGCGCCGGCCTGCCTCCTCGCGCGCCGGATCTGCACCGCGTCCGCGAATGATCCAGCCCGACTTCAGGTCGTAGCCGAGATCCGCGAACTGCGGACCGGTCGAGAGCACGTAGCCCGCGAGCATGGCGAGCGCCTCGATCGGAAAGCGCAGGAGGGCCGCGACGAGAATCAGGGCGATCGCAACGGCAAACGACGGAAACCAGCCGCTCAGCATCGCGCAGTAGCCGACGATGATGGTGTGAATGAAGGCGGCGGCGCCGGCGAAGGCGATCCAGAGCGTGAGCTGGCTCGCGGGCATGGCGGACCAGAGGCCGGCGAGGAGCGAGAGCGCGACCGCGCCGGCGACGAACGCGGCGACGTGCAGTGCGAGCTCGCGCGCGCCGAGGGCCGGCTGACCGCCTCTGCCAAGGCTACGGCGGTCCGCCGAAGCTTCACGCGAAGGCGGAAGCCGGCCCCCACGACCGGCGACATCGTCCGCCTGAAGGCGGACACTACCGGACTGGCTACCACCGTAATGGTTACCGGACTGGCGCGACCGCCATACGACCCACGCGGTCTGGCCCACTTGCACGAGCCCCGCGCCAATCATGAGGCCGTGCGCGACGTACGAGGTCGCGAAGTCGTAGCCGATCGATGGTCCGTACGCGCGCGTGAGCAGTCCGGCCGCGAGCGCGGCGAGGGCGACGGGGTTGCCGATGAACGCGATGCCGACACCAGCGGCCGGCAGCGAGAACAGCCGCGCGACGAACCCGACGCCAATGCCCTGCAGGAGCTGGCGCGCGAGCTGACCGCCTTCGTCGCCCGCCTGAATCACGCGGCCGATGGCCTCGCCGTCCGGCCACGGGCCTTCGGCCGGGAACGCGCGCGTGCCGAAGAATCGGTACGCGAGCCAGATGTCGATGACCATGCCCGCGCTGATGCCGACCACGAGCGGCAGCAGGAGGCGCTCGAGACCCAAGAGGTAGAGCGCCGCGATGCTCACGAGGGCGATGTTGGCGCCGGCGAAGCCGCCGGCCGACGTCGCCGTCTCGACCATCACCTGGCGCTCCGGCGATCGAAACTGCGGCAGAATGCTGCGGCCCACGGCGATCGCAACGAGGACGCCGATCACTGCCGTGTTGGGCGTGATGCCGAGGTGGACGTTGATCTGCGCGCAAATCGCGGCGGACGCGGCCGCGAAGACCACATAAAAGAAGATGGCCGGCCACTCGAAGGCGCGGGGGACGGGGGGCATCACTCCAGCAGCTCGGCGGCGACGCGCGCGGCGATCGAGCGCACGAGGATCGTCGGCAGCCCGGACGCGGAGGCGACGGCCTGCTTCATCGCGAGCGTGTAGCCGAGACAGTCCATGACCACGAGCGCTGCGCCTGCATCACGCGCCTGACGCCCGATCGCGGCGAAGTCGGTCGGTGTGTACGGCGAGGCGAATGCAACCGACGCCTTGATGCCGCGCCCGCGCCACCGCTCGATCTGGGCGGGAATTTGGGGTTCGAGCGGCGTCAGCACGGCGATGGGCCGGCCGCCGTACAGGGCCGCGACCGTCGAGGCGAGGATACGGCCAGGGAAGATGAGCGGCTTCCGGCACTCGACAGCGAACTCGCCCGAGCACAAGACGATGACGAGGTCGGCTTCGGTCTCGACCCGACGGATGGCGGCCTGCACGAGCGGCGTGATGGCGAGCTCGCCAATGACGACGCTGCGCTTGTCGCGCAGCCGGGTCACGAGCGGGAAATCATCGGGCCCCGGCGCCCGCCTCGCAATCGCGTCATCGTCCAGGCCATCAAGCGCGCCGGTCTCGATGAAACGCGCGCCCGAAACGAAGCGCGCAAGCTCAGGGACGACATCGTCTCGGGGCGACTGGCCGATGGTGACGGTCGCGATCA
>CAYHSN010000601.1:0-2340 GCA_964359235.1 uncultured Vicinamibacterales bacterium
CTCGCGCAGTCGGCCGACCTGCTGCTGCTCGACGAGCCGACGGCGTCGCTCGACATCGCCTATCAGCTCGATGTCGCCGCGCTCCTGAAGCGCCTCTGGCGCGAGCGCGAGATCGCGATCGTGGTCTCGACCCACGATCTGAACTTCGCCGCGAGCGTCTGCGAGGAGCTGGTGATGCTGCGCGAGGGGACCGTGATCGCGGCCGGCCGAACGGCGGAGATCCTCACGCCGCGCCACATCCACGAACTGTACGGCGTCGAGGCGGACGTGCGGTTGCACCAGGCCGCGGGCCACCTGACGGTCGTGCCGATCGGCCGGCCTGCCGCGCAGGCCGGCAGGAGCGCTTCGTGAGCCACGCCGCGTCGGTCGGCGCGCGGCTCGCGCGGACGCTGATGATCTTTGGCGCCGCCGCGGCCGCCGCCTGCCTCGCCGCGCCGCTCGTGGGCTCGACCCCGATCAGCCTCGCCCGCGCGCTCGATCGGTCGATTCCGTTCGCCGACAACGTCGACGCACAGATCCTGTTTGTCGCGCGCCTGCCGCGCACGCTCGCCGCGGCGCTCGTCGGGAGCACGCTCGCCTCGGCGGGCGTGGTGTTCCAGGCGCTGCTGCGCAATCCCCTCGCCACACCGTTCACGCTGGGCGTCTCGGCGGGCGCGTCGCTCGGCGCGATGCTCGCGATCACGTTCGGCTGGACGTTGTCGTTCGGCCCTATCTCGCCTGTTCCCATCGCGAGTTTCGCCGGATCGCTCGGCGCGGTGGCCGTGGTCTACGGCCTCGCGCGCGCGCGCCACCAGGGCATGTCCACCAACGTGCTGCTGCTCGCCGGCGTCACGATGAACGCGTTCTTCTCGGCCGTGATCCTGTTCGTACAGTACTTCGCCGACTTCGCGCAGGGGTTTCGGACCATCCGCTGGCTCATGGGGGATCTCGACGTCAGCGGCTATGCCTCGCTCGTCGCCGCGTTGCCGCTCGTCGTCGCCTCCTTCGTCGCGTTCGCGTGGCTGCCGCGCCAGCTCAACGTGCTCAGCCTCGGCCCCGAGAGCGCCGCGGCGCGCGGCGTCCACGTCGACCGCGCGCAGCGTCTGGCGTTCTTCAGCGGCTCGCTCGCGACCGGCGCCGCCGTGTCGGTCGCGGGTCCGATCGGCTTCATCGGAATCGTCGTGCCGCACCTCGTGCGGCTGCTCGTCGGGGCCGATCACCGCCTGGTGCTGCCGGCCTCGGCACTCTTCGGCGCGGCGTTCCTCGTCGCCTGCGACGTCGTCTCGCGCACGCTCCTCGCGCCGGTCGAGCTCCCGGTCGGCGTTATCACCGCTGTCATCGGCGGACCCTTCTTCCTATGGCTGCTCGTCACCCGGCGCTGACACGCGCGGTCGCGCCACAGGTGGGGGCCGGCTTCAGCCCGTTCGTGGGGGCCGGCTTCAGCTCACCTGTGGGGGCCGGCTTCAGCCGGCCCATCCTGGCGGTTCTCGTCGCACTCGTCGTGTGCGGTGGCGTCATGCGCGGCGTCGCGGCGCCGCCGCAGTCCAGGCCCGTTCGCATCGTGTCGGCCGTGCCGTCGGCGACCGAAATGCTCTTCGCCATCGGCGCCGGCCGTGAGGTCGTCGCCGTCAGCAGCTTCGACAGCTATCCGCCCGAGGTCGCCACGCTCCCGCGCGTCGGCGGCCTGCTCGATCCGGACATCGAGCGCATCTTCGCGCTCAAGCCGGATCTGGTCATCGTCTACGCGACGATGAGCGATCTGGGGACCCAACTCGCCCGTGCGGGCATCCCCACGTTCGAGTACACGCACGGCGGTCTCGCCGACGTGACGGCCACGCTTCGAGCGCTGGGCGCGAGGGTGGGTCGCGCCGGCGAGGCCGAGCGCGCCGCGCGCGCGATCGAGGATCGGCTCGAGAACCTCAGACGCACAGTGGCCGGCCGTCCGCGCCCGCGGACGCTGGTGGTCATGGGCCGCGACCCGTTCACGCTCCGCAACATCTACGCGAGCGGAGGCGTCGGCTTTCTCCACGACATGCTGGAGGCCGCCGGCGGAGCGGACGTGTTCGCCGACGTCCGGCGCGAGAACGTGCAGGCCACGAGCGAACTGGTGCTCGCGCGCGCGCCCGACGTCATTCTGGAGCTGAGGGGTGAGTTCGGATCGGTGCCGCCGTCAGAGGTCGATCGGGATCGCCAGGCGTGGCAGGCGCTGCCGTCGGTGCCGGCGGTGCGCACGGGCCGCGTCTACGTCCTCACCGGGGCCAGCTTCGTCGTCCCCGGGCCGCGGGTGGCGGATGCGGTCGAGCGGATCGCGCGGA
This sequence comes from uncultured Vicinamibacterales bacterium, assembly GCA_964359235.1. GTDB lineage: Bacteria > Acidobacteriota > Vicinamibacteria > Vicinamibacterales > JAHECP01 > CAYHSN01. The sequence continues at coordinate 2,295 of CAYHSN010000601.1, forward strand.
CGCTGCATCCGGAAGCATTCCGAGAACGCTGAGCGTCACCACGGAG
>CAYHSN010000602.1:0-2338 GCA_964359235.1 uncultured Vicinamibacterales bacterium
TTCAACAGGCTTCGTTCGCCGTTCGGCAGACTTCGTTCGCCGTTCGGCAGGCTTCCTTCGCCGTTCGGCAGCCTTCGTTCGCCGTTCGGCGGCCTTCGCTTCGCCGTTCGGCGGCCTTCGCTTCGCCGTTCGGCGGTCGCCGTTACCCGTTCCTCGTTACTCGTTCCTCGTTCCTTCCACTCGCTCTATTCAACGACCACCAACACCCGCCCGGCCTCGACCGACATCCCTTCGGCGACCTGCACGTCCTTCACCCGGCCGGCCTTCGGCGATCCGAGTTCGTTCTCCATCTTCATCGCTTCGACGACGACCAGCCCCTGTCGCCGGGCGACTTCGTCGCCCGGCTTGACCAGCACGCGCACCACGCGGCCCGGCATCAGCGCGACCACGCGCTGCTCACCGACGGCGCCGCTGGCGGCATCGGCGCCGAGGCGCACCGCGCGCCGGCCGTTCACGGTCGCGCGCAGGCTGCCGATCGCAAGATGCACGACCCACTCGCCCGTGCGCGTGGTCTCGGCGAGGCCGACCTCGTGGCTGACACGGGCCTCCTCGGGAAAGATGAGCGACAGGCCCGCCGGCCCGGTTCGCCGCGCGTCCACGAGGCGGGCGGCCCCGTCAACGGTCACGCGGAACTGCTGCGCACCCCCGGCGGCGTCCCCGATCCGTTCGACGCTCACCGAACGCGTCCGGCCGTTGATCTCGATCTCGAACGTCATGACGTCCTGAGCCCTTCGCCGAGCGCCGCCTGACGCCACGCGCCGCGCGAGCCCGTCCGCCCCGCCACGGTCACGCCGGCCGCCGCGCGCAGATACGCGTGCAGGGCCACGGCCACGACGGCAACCTCCTCGGCCGGCTCGCCGATCTCGGCGAAGCTCCGGTCCCCGCGCTCGGCCAGCACGCGGTCCAGGTACGTCGTGTCGAAGCGTCCCTCGTGGAACGCCGGCTGGCGGAGCAGCCACTGAAAGAACGGGATCGTCGTCTTCACGCCGAGCACTTCGTATTCCGAGAGCGCGCGCACCATGCGCGCGATCGCGCGCGGCCGATCCTCACCCCACACCACGAGCTTCGAGATGAGCGAGTCGTAGTAGACCGGCACGGCGTAGCCCGGCGCGACGCCGCCGTCGTCACGCACGCCGGGGCCGGACGGCGTGCGTAAACCCGTGACGAGACCCGGCGACGGCAGGAAGTCGCTGTCGGGGTCCTCGGCATACACGCGGCACTCGATCGCATGGCCGCGCGGCGTGAGGAGCCGAGCGGGGTCGAGCGTCAGACGCTCGCCGCGCGCGATCCGGATCTGCCACTCCACCAGATCGACCCCGGTCACCATCTCGGTAATCGGATGCTCGACCTGCAGCCGCGTGTTCATCTCCAGGAAGTAGAACCGGCCGCCGGCATCGAGCAGAAACTCGATGGTGCCCGCGCTGGTGTAGCCGACCGTGCGCGCGACCGCCGCCGCGCACGCAGCCATCTCAGCGCGGAGCGCCAGCGACACGGCGACAGACGGCGACTCCTCCACGACTTTCTGGTGCCGCCGCTGGATCGAACACTCCCGCTCGGTGAAGGACAGCACCGTCCCGTGGCGATCGCCGAGAAGCTGGATCTCGATGTGGCGCGGGCGCTCGAGTTGCCGCTCGAGGTAGATCGCGCTGTTGCCAAACGCCGAACCCGCCTCGGAGCGCGCCGCCCGAATCGCGCTCGGAAGCTCGCGGGGTGACGGCACGGCCCGCATGCCTTTGCCACCGCCGCCCGCCACCGCCTTGACGAGCAGCGGATAGCCGACGACCTCGTCCGCCATCCGCGCGATCGCCTCGTCGGTGACGTCCAAGCCGAGCGCGGCTTCGGTGCCCGGCACGACCGGCACGCCCGCGCGGATGGCCGCCTGGCGCGCGGCGGTCTTGCTGCCCATGAGCGCGATCACGTCGGCCGGCGGGCCGATGAAGATCAGGCCCGCCTCGGCGCAGGCGCGCGCGAAGTCCGGATTCTCGGCGAGGAAGCCGTAGCCCGGGTGCACCGCGTCGGCGCCGGCCGTGCGCGCGCCGTCGATCAGCCCCTCGATGCGGAGGTAACTCGCCACGGCCTCGTTCGGGCCGAGGCGATACGCCTCGTCTGCGTAGCCCACGTGCGGGGCGCCGCGATCGCAGTCCGAGTAGACCGCGACCGTGGTGAGCCCCATCTCGCGACACGTGCGCATGACGCGAATCGCGATTTCGCCGCGGTTGGCGATGAGAACCTTCACCGTCGGTCAGGAATGAAATGGACCCGGCAGGACGCCCACATCTGCCGAGGTAATTGTTTAGCGCCTCTCGATGGTTAACGCTAAACAATTACTAGAGAAGGA
>CAYHSN010000603.1:0-2337 GCA_964359235.1 uncultured Vicinamibacterales bacterium
GGGTGCCGCTCGTCTCGTGCACCGGAAGCTGCGCGGTCGGGTATCACGTCGGCGAGGTCGTCGGCCGCCGTCTGGGGCGAACGCTCCTCGAGCTGGGTGGCAACAACGCGATCATCGTGACGCCGCACGCCAACTTCGACCTCGCGCTGCCGGCGATCCTGTTCGGCGCCGTCGGCACCGCCGGCCAGCGCTGCACCTCCACCCGCCGCATCATCGTCCATGAATCCATCAAGGACGAGCTGGTGCGCCGTCTGACGAGCGCCTATGCGGACGTCACCATCGGCGATCCGCGCGACCGCCAGACCCTGATGGGTCCGCTCGTGAATCACCAGGCGGTCGAGGAGATGCAGCAGGCGATCCAGCGCGTGAAGAAAGAAGGCGGCGAGATCCTGTACGGCGGCGAGACACTCGACGGCGCCGGTTACCCCGGCGGCCACTACGTGCAGCCGTGCATCGCGGCGGCGAAGAACGAGTTCGACATCGTGCAAGCCGAAACCTTCGCGCCGATCCTCTACATCATCATCTACGGCGAGAAGCGCGCGTCGCCGCGCGCGGCGGTCGAAGAGATCGCCGAGGCCGTGCGCATTCAGAATTCGGTCCCGCAGGGGCTCTCGTCCGCGATTTTCACCGAGCACGTGCGCGAGGCCGAGTACTTCCTCTCGCATCGCGGCAGCGACTGCGGGATCGCGAACGTGAACATCGGGACGAGCGGCGCCGAGATCGGCGGCGCGTTCGGCGGGGAAAAGGACACCGGCGGCGGCCGCGAGTCGGGCTCCGACGCGTGGAAGGCCTACATGCGCCGGCAGACGAACACGATCAACTGGTCCACGGCGCTGCCTCTCGCGCAGGGGATCACGTTCGGCGGCGACTAGATGCGGCGGGCCCGCGGCCCGCCGCCTAGCGCGGATGCGCCTCTCTCTTTTTGGTTGTAGCGCAGCCGCGCTGTGTAGTGTCCGGCTTCAGCCGGACCGGCCCAATCGCGCATGAACCTCCGCGACCTTCTCACCGGCACCGTCGTCTTGGCGCCCATGACGAAGGGCTCGAACCTGCCCTACCGCCGGTTCTGCGTCGAACTTGGCGCGCGCGTGACGATGAGCGAGATGGTCGTCGCGCGGCGGCTCAAGCAGAAGCGTCGGTCGGAGTTCGCGCTCATTCGCAAGGCGCCCGACGAACCCTGCTTCGGCGTGCAGCTCGCGGGCACGAACCCCGAGGAGATGGGCTGGGCGGCCGCGCTCGTCGAGGCGCGCGGCGCGGACTTCGTGGACGTCAACCTCGGCTGTCCCATCGATCACTTCACCCGCAAGGGGCTCGGCGCCGCCCTGGCCCGTCAGCCCAAACGCATCCAGCGCATCGTCGAGGCGATGAAGAAAGCCGTCACGCGCGTGCCGGTCACCGTGAAGATCCGCCTCGGATGGAACGACGAGATGCGGAACTACCTGGACCAGGCGCGCGCGGCGGTCGACGGCGGCGCCGACGCCGTGTTCGTGCACGGCCGCACGCGCAACGCGCGCTATCGGCAGAAGGCCGACTGGGACGCGATCGGCGAGGTCGCCGCCGCGCTCCCTGTGCCCGTGGTCGGGAACGGAGACCTGCTCTTCCCGCACGAGATCGAAGAGGCGATGCGCCGATCGGGATGCGCAGCCGTGATGGTCGCGCGCGGCGCGCTCATCAAGCCCTGGATCTTCCGTGAGGCCTCGGTGGGGTATCTCGATCTGTCAGCCGAGGATCGGCACGTCATCTACCGGCGGTACGCCGATCTCGCGCTCGCGCACTGGGGAGACGACGATCACGGTCGCCAGCGGGCGCGCGACTTCATCCGCTGGCACATCGGGTTCTGGTACCGGTACGTCGCGCGCCGGCCCGACGGCTCGTGGCCGAGCATGCAGGAGCGCGAGTCGCAGCCTTTCGCGCGGACGCCGCTCGAAGCGCTGTTCGCGCGGGCGGATGACGCGGCGCACGACTATCTCGCCGACGCGCTGGTGACAGGCGGCCCCATCGACCCCAACGCAGCACCTCCGCCCACAACCGCCGAGCATGCGGAACTGGCAGAAACCGAAGGCTAGCGCTCAGACGCGCCACCGCGACGGTCGGCTCGTCCTTCGGTGCCAGTCCAGTGGAGTCCGTGCCGGCACGGGTGGACGTTGGGCGGCACCGAGCCGCGGCGGTATAGTGGAGGCGGAGTCCTGACATGAGAACCCATCGGCTCTTAGTCGTCGTGCTGCTCGCGGCGGCCTGCTCCGCGCCGCCCACTTCATCGCCGTCCACGGCGTTCCCGGCCGGCGCACTGGTGGATCTGTCGCATCCCTACGATGACCGCACGATCTTCTGGCCGACGGC
>CAYHSN010000604.1:0-2323 GCA_964359235.1 uncultured Vicinamibacterales bacterium
GGCGCATCAGGTCATCGCCGGCCTGGTGCCGTGCCTCCTGCTGCTGCCGCTGTGGCAGGTTCAGAGCTGGACGCCGGGCGTGACGGGGCTCGCGCTGTTCGTCACGTCGGCCGCGGCAGCCGTGGCGCTGGCGACGCTCAGGTTCCACTTGTGGTTCACGTCGCGCTTCTATCCGGGCGAATTGCGGCTGCAACGCGCCCGGGTCCGGCCCTGGATCCTCGTCGCGGAACTCCTGTTCGTGTGCCTGCTCCTCGGTGGGGCGGCGGTGGTCGCCGCAGACCACCGCGCGTTCGCGGCGCTCCTCGCCGGCGCGGGCGTCGCGCTGGCCCTCGCGTCGGCCGTCGTCGAACCCGCGACGACGCGCGCCGCGTTTGGCGCAGACGACTGAGATGGCGGAGCCGGCGGCCCCGCTCGCGTGGCTCTCGATCGAACGTTGATTTCGCGAGGGGATCGCAAGCCCGATCCGGCGGTCGCGGGGCCTGGTCGGGGGGGTCCCGGCCGTCCTGGGGATGACGGGCTGGCTCTCCGCAAATCCCTGACAGGGAAGCTGATAGGTGACGCCCGGACGGCCACAGCGCGTTGAACGGAGACGCCTCGTGTTGTTTCTGTGCTGGTCATTCGTCCCGTTCGGGACTAGGATCGCGTGCACGAAGTCCACACCGAGACACGGAGGTCACTATGAAACGAGCGGGACTCCTCCTAGCAGTTATCGCGCTGCTCGTCGTGCCGCTGACGGCAGTTGCTCAGGAGAAGTGGGTACGCGGCGAAGTGACGGCGGTGAGCGGCAACTCGCTCACCGTGAAGGCCGCCGAAGGTCCGATGACGTTCATGTTCGACGAATCGACCGACGTCGTCGCGCCGGGCGGCGCCACGGCAACGCGCGAGGCGCAGAAGGCCGGCAAAGAGGGGGCAACGCTCGCGCAGATCATCAAGGTCGGCGACGGTGTCGAGGTGCACTACCGCGACATGGCCGGCAAGCTGCACGCCACCGAGATCCGCGGGGGCATCAGCGTGACCGCGACGGCACCGGCCGAGGTGAGGAAAGGCTCGAGCGCGAGCGGCATCGTCACCGCGGTGTCGGCGGGCTCGATCACGATCAAGAGCAAGGACACCGAGTGGACCTTCACGGTCGACCAGAAGACCGCCGTCATCGGCAGAGGGATTGGCACGGCCGCCCGCGAGCTGGAGAAGAAGGCCGCGCCCCAGACGATCACCGAGTTCCTCAAGCAGAACGACGAGGTGAGGGTCAACTACACCGAGGCGGGCGGCAAGAGGCACGCGGACGAGATCCACGTGATCCGCAGCGCGAAATAGCCTGCAGCCGAGAACGGGCGTGGCGCGCCGGCGTGACGCCGGACGCCGCGCCCGTCTGAAGGAAAAGAAGGAAGGCCGCTAGTCGCACCCGCGAGCAGGGAGCATGCTCATGGCCCGGACTGCCCTCGCGGCGCTCGTCACGCTCGCGCTTGTCATCGTCAGCCACGCCGCACCATCTTCTCAAGCGGCTCGATCGATACCGCTCGTCGTGTCGCCGGCCTGGGTCGCCGAGCGCCTCGGCACGGCAGAGCTCGTGCTGCTGCACGTCGGCGACAAGGCCGAGTACGAGGCGGCCCACATTCCCGGCGCGCAGTTCATTGCGGTTGCCGACGTCACGGTCGAACGCGACGGGCTCACGAATGAACTGCCGCCGGTCGAGAAGCTTCAGGCCGCCTTCGAGAAGGTCGGGGTCCGTGATGACTCGCTGATTGTGGTCTACGTCGGCAGAGACACGATCACGCCGGCCGGCCGCATCCTCATGACGCTCGACTATCTCGGCCTCGGCGATCGGACGGCGCTGCTCGATGGCGGACTGCCGGCCTGGCGCGCCGAGGGGCATCCCTTCACGTCGGTCGCGACCACCCCGGCCTCCGGAAAGTTCACGCCCCATCCGCGGCCGGAGATCATCGCCGACCTCGCGTTCGTGCGCGCGAACCTGAACGCGGCGTCCGTCACCATCCTCGACGCGCGCGCGCCGGAGTTTTACTCGGGCGAGAGCGACAACAGCGGACGCATTCCCAGGCCGGGCCACATCCCCGGCGCCGGGAGCGTGTTCTACGCGACCCTGCTCAAAAGCCCGCAATACCCGAAGCTCAAGGACGAAGCGACGCTCCGCAAGCTTTTCGCCGACGCGGGCGCCGACCCCGGCGATCTCGTCGTGACCTACTGCCACACCGGCCAGCAGGCGAGCCTGCTGTACTTCGTGGCGCGCCACCTCGGGTACAACGTGCGGCTCTACGACGGGTCGTTCCAGGAGTGGTCGGCGAACAAGGACCTGCCGGTGGAGAAG
>CAYHSN010000605.1:0-2317 GCA_964359235.1 uncultured Vicinamibacterales bacterium
CAGTGGCGAGATCGTCGGCGCGTACGCGCTGAGCGAATCGGGATCGGGATCCGACGCGCTCGCGGCCAAGGCGCACGCCGTGCGGCAGGCGGATGGCAGCTTTCTGCTGAACGGCGAGAAGATGTGGATCACCAACGGCGGCTTCGCCGACCTCATCGTCGTGTTCGCGAAGATCGACGGCGAGCACTTCTCCGCCTTCCTCGTCGAACGCGGATTCCCGGGCGTGTCGAGCGGCAAGGAAGAGCACAAGCTGGGCCTGCACGGGTCGTCCACGACGCCGATTCTCCTGCAGGACGCGAAGGTGCCCGGCGAGAACCTGCTCGGCGAAGCCGGCAAGGGTTACAAGGTCGCCTTCAACGTGCTGAACTACGGCCGATTGAAGCTGGCGGCGATGTGCAGCGGCGGCTCGAAGGCCGTCATCGGCGAGGCGAGCCGCTACGCGAACCAGCGCAAGCAGTTCGGCCAGCCGATCGCGAATTTCGGCGCGATCAAGCACAAGATCGGCGAGATGGTGGCGCGCGCCTACGCGGTCGAGAGCATGCTGTACCGCACGGCGGGCCTGATCGACGGGATGCTGAACGCCGCCGGCGAGCACGCGCTCGAAGGCGGGCCGCTCCTCGACGCGCTCGAGGAGTTTGCGGTCGAGGCCTCAATCCTGAAGGTGGCCGCGAGCGAGGCGCTCCACTACGTGCTCGACGAGAACGTCCAGATCCACGGCGGCAACGGCTTCGTGCGCGACTACCCCGCCGAGGGCCACTATCGGGATGCGCGCGTCAATCGCATCTTCGAGGGCACGAACGAGATCAACCGCCTGCTCATTCCGGGCATGCTGATCCGCCGCGCGCTCAAGGGCAGCCTGCCGCTCATTCCGGCGGCGAAGAAGCTCCAGGACGAGCTCGTCGCGCCGCCGTCGATGGAGTCGGCGGCCGGCGGTCCGCTCGCCGAGGAGCAGCGCGCCGTCGCGGCGATGAAGAAGCTCGTCCTGATGGTGCTGGGCACCGCGATGCAGAAGTACGGCGTGAAGCTGACCGACGAGCAGGAAGTGCTCTGCCACGCGGCCGACCTCGCGATCGACGCGTACGCGGCCGAGAGCGCGCTCGTCCGCGCCGCCCGCGCGGGCGACGATCTGAGTCTCGCCGCGGCGCGCGTCGTCGTCAACGACGCCGTGGCGCGGGGCGAGCTCGCGGCGCGCCAGGCGCTGGCGGCCATGGCCGAGGGCGACGTGCTGCGCACGCTCCTGGCCGCGCTGCGCCGGCTCGTGAAGGTGACGCCGGCCAACACCGTCGCGCTGCGGCGGCAACTGGCGAACGCGGCGCTCGCGCGCAACGCGTATCCGATCGGGAACTGACAAACGACGCAAGGCCACGAAGGCACGAAGACACGAAAAACCGGCAGTTCTTTCTTCATGTCTTCGTGGCCGCCCTCTCGTATCTTCGTGGCTTGAGCTCTTTCGTGCCTTCGTGTCTTCGTGGCTTCCGTGAGCGCGAAGGCAGCGTGATTCCGCACGTTGTACGTACAATGAAGCGATGCGTCTTGCCGCGGTTCTCGCCTGCGTCCTCGTCGCCGCCGCCTGCTCGCCCTCGACGCCGGCGCTGCCCTGGTCCGGCCAACTCGCCGCCGATCGCGCGGAGAAGGATCGCGCGTTCAGAGAGGATGCCGCGTCGCCGCTCCTCCCCGAGAACAAGCCCTCCTTCACGGGCCTGAGCTACTTCGCGCCCGACAAGTCGTATCGCGTGCCCGCCTCGCTCCGCGTCGCCTCCGGCGAAGCGCGCGCGATCGTCAAGATGCCCACGTCGACCGGCCTCCTGCGCGACATGGTGCGGGTCGGGCGGCTCGAGTTCGTGCTGAAAGATCAACCGCTCGCGCTTTCGGCGTTCGTCGAAGCGGGGCAACCGCTCGATCGGCTCTTCCTCCCGTTCGCGGATCTGACGACCGGGAGGGAGACGTACGCGGGCGGACGCTATCTCGATCTCGATCGCACGCCGACGGGCATCTACGACCTCGACTTCAACCGCGCCTATCATCCCTACTGCTTCTACAACCCGAAGTACGACTGCCCGTACCCGCCGCCCGAGAACCGGTTGAAGGTGCCGGTACGGGCGGGGGAACGCTTATCGCCGTAGGGGTCCGCCTTCAGGCGGACCTTGTCCAGGCCGGCTGCCCTCGACTGGGCTCGGGCCAGGGAAGCCGGCCCCTACGACACACTTGTGCACCAAGCACCAAGCACACCAAGCACCAAGAACCGCGCACCCAGCACCAAGCAACCAGCCCCGGCACCCGCCTGTCAGCACCCGCCTGCCTGGATCCCCCAATCCAG
>CAYHSN010000606.1:0-2307 GCA_964359235.1 uncultured Vicinamibacterales bacterium
CTCGCAGGTGCGTGGTGAGGCCGGATCGCTGAGCGATGTCGATGTGGCCGTCCTGTTCGATTCTTCGGTCTCCTCGGATGACCTGTTTCGGCGCGAACTCGCGCTCGCAGGGAGGCTTGAGATCGCGGTCCGCCGGCCTATGGATCTCGTCGTCCTGAATGGGGCTCCGGCGGCGCTGGCGCACCGGGTTGTGCGAGACGGCGTGCTGTTCGTGTCACGCGACGAGCCGCGCCGGCTGCGATTCGAGGCTGACGCGATCAGCGCGTTTCTCGACTTTCGGGGTGTGCTCGATCGGTACGATGCCCACTTGCTCGCCAGGGCTCGGGAGGGACGCCTTGGGGCTCGACCGTGAGGTCATCTCCTCGCGCCTGGCTCGCCTGGACGAGTATCTTTCAATCCTCGAGGAGCTGGCGCAGGTGGAGGAAGGTGCGTTCGTGGCTGACCCGCGAAGTCATGGATCGGCGGAACGCTTTCTTCATCTGGCCATTGAGTGTGTCTTCGATGTTGGCACCCACTGCATCGCGGCGCTCGGCCTCAGGCGACCGGAGCAGTACAGCGACATCCTTCCGACCCTTGCGGAAGCGTCCATCATCAGCCGTATCACGGCGACGGAACTCGAGAGCCTCGCGGGATTCCGCAATCGCCTGGTCCACGACTATTTCCGCCTCGACCACCGGCGCGTGCACTTGTTCATCCGCACGCGGCTCGACGGGTTCCGCCTCTTCGCCCAAGACGTCGCTCGCTGGCTGGACTCGTCACCCGATAGCTAAACTGGCACACCACGCGCCTTCGCGGGTGCCGAGTCGCGTTGGTGGTGGTCGCGGGTCTGCTGGCTCGATCAAAAGTACCGCTCCGCCCTCGTCAGTCACAGTCACGTCGGCGCTGGATCAGGAACGGTCGTTTCGGTTGGTCAGAGGAGTGGTTTCTGGGTCAGGGCCGGTGGTTCGTTGGCTGCTCTCTCGGGTCAATTCCAAACTGGTGGACGGCAAACGGTTGACCGGCAACCTCCACGAGCGATTTCGGGATCCGCTCAATGATCGGCCGAAGCCGTGTGGCCAGGCCACCGGCGAGGATGGCGACGGGGAGGCTCATCCGAACAGGACCTTGGTGCCCCGTCCATGTTCAATTTCGCACGCGAGCTGGGCGAGATCGCGGGGCAGCAGGAGCCGTCGCCGGTTGGCGTAAAGCGCCTTGAGGAGCACCGATCATGTCCGCACGCCCCCCGTGCTCACGCAGCGCATGCGCGACGCTGGGTAGGAGCTCGGGCGTGATTTCGAGGTCACGCAGAGTCCTGCGCTCTGATGCCGTCCAGCACACCCGCGACGTATGGCGCCTCGTCACGGCATGGGATGACCACGGACACGCCCAGGTTGACGGCCACAGACGTGCCGCACTTCAGCGCCTGTTCAGCGTGGGCATCGCCGACATTCACCGTCCCCCAAACCGGAACACGGTGCCCGCCGTCCGGAGCAGGATGCGCAGATCGAACAGCATCGACCGGTGCTTCACCAGCCTCCCAAAGAGCTTTCAGGCCTCTCGCGAGAGCGGGGAGTGGCCGGCACGTGCCGGATCCCGCCACGCCGCGGGTCAGTCGAGGGCGGAAAGCAGATCGGCCAGTGGAATGGTGACATCGGGGTTCTGTGTCCGAAGCTCGTCGACGAGTGCGCCCCCGGGATCGGCCGGCGCATAGCTCAACGCGCGGCGCTCGTCTGGATCGATGACCCACACCCACTCGACGCCGTGGGCCAGGTACTCCCGAATCTTCGGCTGCAGTCGAACGAGCCGATCCTCCGGCGACAGAATCTCGACGACGAGGAAGGGAGGGACGGTGGGAATCCGCTGGCCGATGGGACCCGAGCGCCAGACGGCGACGTCGGCGACACGGAAGCGCGTGGCCGACACTGGAATCCGGATCTCGGTCAGAACGCGGAGGCCTAGGCTCTTGCCGAGGCTCCGCAGTATGTAGATCATCTCTGCCTGCAGGATGGCATGTGGTAGCTCGCCCATATTCCGTTCGACCACCCCACCGTCGACGTACTCCCGATCCGGGCCGTCGAACTGCGTGTGGAGGTACTCCTCCACGGTCATCAGGACTCGCGTATCCATAGGTCAAGCCGCTTTCGATGAGCCCGCAGCAAGTATAGTCCTTCCGGGCCGGCTGGGCGGACGATGTTCACGGATGATTATCGCATGCAGGACGCGGCCGAACCGGGTGATGCGCGGGTCCCCCGCCACACTCCACTGCTGGTGTCGGCGAGGACGATCTCGTTCACGTCCAGTTCACGGGCGCAGTCGACGAGCGAGGTC
>CAYHSN010000607.1:0-2306 GCA_964359235.1 uncultured Vicinamibacterales bacterium
GCGCGGACGTGGGAGCGGTGGAAGCTCGTGCTGCGGGCGAACGCCGTCACGAGCGCGGCGTACGTGCTGTCGGTGAACCGGCAGGAGTCAGCGTTGCAGATTCCACTCGGCGGCCCCTCGGTCGCTATCGATCCACACGGTGACCTGATCGCGGAGACGCTGGAATCCGTTGCGGTGGTCGCCTTGAGCCGCGGGGTCGTGCGCGCGGCGCGTGACGCCTACCCGGGCTACATGCCCGTGCGCGCCGCGCTGTACGCCGAGGGCTGGGCACAGGTCCGAGGTCCAGCAGAACATTCCCATGCTCCTGTGGGGGCCGGCTTCAGCCGGCCCGCAGTCTCTTACGCCGCCTTGGCGTGCTGGCGGCGGAACACGCCCTGCACCCGCGCGAGCAGCACGTCGGGGTCGAAGGGCTTCACCACGTAGTCGTCCGCACCGAGCTCCAGCACCCGCCGTTCGGCGCCGGGTCCGTTCTCGGCCGTCAGGATCATCACGGGCAACATCGCCAGCGACACGTCGCGGCGGATGCGATCGAACGCCTGGAGGCCATCCATCTCGGGCATCATGAGATCGAGGATGAGCAGGTCCGGCCTCTCGCGCCGCGAGAGCTCGACGGCGTGCATGCCGTTCTGGCCCTCGATGACGTCGTAGCCGTTCTTCTCGAGCAGCAGCTTCACCACCAGCCGGATGATCCGGTCGTCGTCCACGACGAGCACGCGCGGGCGGTCGGGCTTGGCCGCCGTCACCTCGCTGTCGTCGGCGAGCACGCGGTTGATCTCGTCGATCGACGTGATGCCTTCGGCCAAGAGCGCGAGCGCGGCCTCGTGCATCGAGTGGCTGCCGGCGGCGGCCATCGCGCGCCGGATCTGACTGGCCGGCGCACCGTTCACGATCGCCTCCCGAATCGCGTCGTCGGGCACGAGGATCTCGGCGATCGCGATGCGATCGAGGTAGCCGGTCTGGCGGCAGCGCTCGCAGCCGGGGCCGGCGGCCGCCACGACGCGGTCGATGCCGTACTGCCTGCCAAGCCGCCGCGATTCCATCGGGTCGAGCGTGCGCCGGCAGTCGGGGCAGAGGCGCCGCATGAGCCGCTGCGCCACGATCGCCGTGAGGCTCGCCGCGATCTTGAACGGCTCGAGGCCGAGGTTGAGCAGCCGCGTGATGGCCGACGCGGCGTCCGAGGTGTGCAGCGAGCTGAGCACGAGGTGCCCGGTGTAGGCGGCCTGGCCCACGATCTGCGCGACCTCGGTGTCGCGGATCTCGCCGACCATGATGACGTTCGGATCCTGCCGCAGCACCGATTGCAGCACCGTGGCGAAGGTGTTCCCGGCGCGGCTGTTCACCGCGATCTGGTTGACGCCCTCGACGCGCCGCTCGACCGGATCCTCCACCGACACGATGTTGGTGTGCCCGTTGCGCAGGTAGTTGAGCGCGGAGTAGAGCACGGTCGTCTTGCCGCACCCGGTCGGCCCCGTCACGAGCACCAGGCCGTCGGGCCGGTCGAGCGCTCGCTTCATCCGCTCCAGGACTGGCGCGGGATAGCCCAGGCTCTCGACCGTCATGAAGCCGACCGTGCCGTCGATGATGCGCATCACCATCTTCTCGCCGTTGATCGTCGGCAGCGTCGACAGCCGCACGTCGATCGGCCGATCGTTCACACGCAAGGGGAAGGCGCCGTCCTGCGGCCGCTGCCGCAGCGCGATGTCGGCGCGCGCCAGGACCTTGAAACGATTGGTGACGCGGGTGACCGCTTCGGCCGGGATCGTCAGGGCGGTCTCGAGGATGCCGTGGACCCGGTACCGCACCACGCCGCCTTCCGGTGACGGCTCGATGTGGATGTCGCTGGCCTGCCCGGCCACTGCGTTCGCGATGATGACGTCGCACAGGCGCACGATCGGCGAGTCGGGGTCGGCCGTCGACACGGCCTCGCACCTATCGAGCCGCGCGTCGCCGTGCAGGCGCGCCAGCAGTTGCTCCACTTCGCCCAGCTTCGGGTAGTGCCGATCGAGCGCCGCGACGATCTGCGACTTGAGCGCGAGCACGCGCCGGGTCCGGCGGCCCGACGCGAACGCCGCGTCGCGGTCGGCTTCGTCGTTGAAAGGCGTCGCGACAGCGTAGGTCAGCGTCTTGCCGTCTTGCACGATCGGCAGCACCAGGTGCTTGCGGGCGACCTTCTCGGGCACGAGGCGCAGCGCGAACGGGCTGATCTCAACGTCGTCGAGATCGACGAGCGCGACGCCCGTCGCGCTCGCCAGCACGGCGTAGGTGTCCAGCTCGCTCGTGAAGCCCAACGAGACGATGGCGTCGGC
>CAYHSN010000608.1:0-2303 GCA_964359235.1 uncultured Vicinamibacterales bacterium
GGCGAGCGCCAGCGAGGCCTCCATGTCGCCGCCGAAGTAGAGGTCCAGGGCCTTGGCGAAGACCTCGAAGCCGACGTGCTCCTGACGCTCGAGCGCAGTGGTCTTCTGAGTCCGGAGGGCGCGCAGCCCGGGGCGGCTGAAGCGAAGCAGGAAGACGGTGTCGGGCTCGGTTACCTTCCAGGGCACGGCCGCGACCCGAGCCTTGCACCTGCTCGCCTGGGGCAACACCACCCACTCGGTGAAGGTGGCCTCGCCGGTGAGCCCCGGGCGAGTCGGCTGTTCATCCTCGCGGATCGAGGGAACGATGCCGAGGACGGTGATTCCCCTATGGCGTCAGTCGTCGGTTGGCACCCAGCATTTCGCAGTAGTTCTCATGACATAGCCAGCGTGTCGCTCACGCTCCAGTCGTAATCCTGCCAGGGCGCGATCGGTCTTCTCCGTCGGGGGGACGGGGGAAGCTGGCCTTTGCTCGCCCCGGAATGTCATACCTAGGACTCATCATGGCTGCATGAGTCGTAAGTCTGACAAGAGGCGCCCTGCCGCCGACGCGCCGGACGTGCTGCGAGAACGCTTCCAGCGTCACCCCGTCGCGGATCTGCCGGAGCTGTGCCGCGCAGTCTCTGCCTCGGGCAGGACCGTGTTTCGCGTACTCGGCCGCATCGGCTACCACTCGAGCTACAACCACGCCGGCCGCTACTACACGATCGAGGGGATCCCGCGCTTCGACGAGGACGGCCTCTGGTTCCACGAGGACATCGGCTTCTCGACGCGCGGGACCTTGCGCGCCACCGTCGAGGCTCTGGTCCAAAAGGCGGCTGCCGGCTGCACGCACGAGGAGCTGTCGCGGCTCTTGCGACTCCGGGTCCACGACCCGCTGCGGAGCCTCGTCCAGGCGGGGCGCCTCGGCCGCGAGCGCATCGACGCGCTCTACGTGTACGTCAGCGCGAGCGCATCGACGCGCGCTCAGCTTCAGCAGCGACGCGGGTTGGAGGCGACGGCGGCCACGCCGGCACCGTCGCCGCCGCTCGACGCGGCCCGCGTGATCGATGTGCTCCTCGCCGTGATCCACGCGCCCGGCGCCCTCGCCGGGGACGTCGGCGCCGAACTTCGGCAGCGGGGCCTTGCCGTGAGCGATGCGCAGGTCGAGGAGCTGTTTGGCAGGTACGACCTCGGAAAAAAAACGGCGCGGTCTCGCTTGCGACGCTCGCCGCGCTGAGGCTGAAGGTCCACGACCTCGAGGCGCAGTATCACGCGGAGCTTCGCGCCACCGCGGGCGTGCTCGTGCATGCGGACGCAGACGCCGGTCCCTGCCCCAGCTGCGGCGGCCCGATGAACGTGCAGAAGACCGCCCGGCACGGCGGGAGGACGCTCGCGCACGGCACGTTCCAGGTCAACGAGACCATCCACGTCTGCGCCTCCGGCTGCACGAAGCCCGGCCTCGACGGCAAGCCAGCGCGGGCGCTCATCCGACGTCAGCCCGAGGTCGCCGCGCTCCTGCTCCCCAGAAGCACCGTCGGCTACGACGTCATGACGTTCGTCGGCCTCGAACGCTTCGTCCGCTACCGCCAGCGCGACGAGGTCATCGTGGCTCTGGAGCGGACCTCCGGGCTTCGGCTCTCGACGGGCGAAGTCAGCGATCTCGAGCGCCGCTTCCTCGTGTACCTGCGTGCGCTCCACGAGGCGCGAGCGGCCGACCTGAGCAAGGTCCTCGAGAAGGACGGTGGGTGGCCGCTGCACATCGATTGCACGGGCGAGGACGGCCAGGGAACGCTCCTGTGCGCCTACGCGGGCTGGCGCGGCTGGGCGCTCGGCGCGTGGAAGATCCCGACGGAGCGCGCCGACGCCATCCTGCCCAGGCTGCGCGCCGTGGTCGAGCGCTTCGGTGCGCCCTGTGCCGTGATGCGCGACCTCGGCAAGGCCGTCATCGAGGCGGCGCGCGATCTCGTGGCCGGCTTCGCGCGCAAGGTTCCGGTGCTGAGCTGCCACCTGCACTTCCTCGAGGACATCGGCAAGGACCTCCTCGACCCCGCGCACGGCGAGCTGCGCGAGTTGTTCCGCCGGTTCGCCGTGCCGTCGCGCATCAGGGCGCTCACGCGCGACCTGGGCAGGAGTCTTGGCTCCGACGTCGAACAGGCCCGCTCGGACGTCGCCGATTGGCTCGCCGGAGAGGACGACGCCTTTCGGCTGCCGGACGACAAGACCGGGCTGGCCATCGTGCGCGCGATGGGCCAGTGGGTCCTCGATTACCCCCAGGACGGCACCAATGCCGGCTTCCCTTTCGACCGGCCGCTCCTCGACCTCTA
>CAYHSN010000609.1:0-2302 GCA_964359235.1 uncultured Vicinamibacterales bacterium
GGGGAGATCTGCGACACGCTCCGGGACGTCTTCGGGACCTGGGAGGAGCCGCTGCTCTACTGAGGTGGGCCCGTGGCGAAGAAGATCCGCGTGCTGATGGCGAAGCCGGGGTTGGACGGCCACGACCGCGGCGCCAAGGTGATCGCGCGCGCGCTGCGCGACGCGGGCATGGAGGTCATTTACATGGGCCTCCGCCAGACGCCGGAGCAGATCGTCGACGCCGCGCTCCAGGAGGACGCCGACGTCATCGGGCTGTCGATCCTCTCCGGCGCCCACCTGCACATCTGCCCCCGCGTGATGGAACTGCTCGAGGCGAAGAGCCTGGAGGATGTGCTCGTCGTCGTGGGCGGGATCATCCCGGACATCGACATCGCCAAGCTCCACCAGATGGGCGTGAAAGGCGTGTTCCTGCCCGGCACGCCGATGCGCGAGATCGTCGAGTTCATCACCGCCAACGTCCGCCCGCGGCTGGAGAAGGTGTAGAATGCGGCCGTAGGCTCCACACGAGATGCCGCACAAGCTCCTGCTCGCCGACGACAGCGTCACCATCCAGCGCGTCATCGAGCTGACGTTCGCCGACGAGGACATCCAGGTCATCGCCGTGGGCGACGGGCAGCAGGCCATCGCCCGCATCGAGGCCGACCGGCCCGACGTCGTGCTGGCCGACGTCGGCATGCCGGAGAGGGACGGCTACGAGGTCGCCGAGTACGTCAAGAGCCACGCCCACCTCAAGGACATTCCGGTGGTGCTGCTCACCGGAGCCTTCGAGCCGATCGACGACGCGCGGGCGCGCGCCATCGGCTGCGACGGCGTGCTCGTCAAGCCATTCGAGCCGCAGATGGTCATTAGTCGCGTGAAGGACCTTCTGTCCGGCCGGCGTTCATCCTCGGCGTGGGCGACGCCGCCAGAGCCGTTCGTCAGGCCCGCCGGGCGTGGCGCGCAGGAGCACGCCGCCGGCGGCGCAAGACGCGATTACAAGGACCTCGACATGGAGTCCGCGGACAAGGGACCGGCGCCGCCGCAGGCCGAGTCGCTGGACGAGTACTTCGACCGGCTCGACGCGGCGTTTTCAAGCCTCGGCGAAGAGACGGCCGCCGCGGCGCCAGTGCGTCCCCCGGCGGCCGAGCCCGCGCCGGAACCCCCACCGGCGTTCGATCGCCACGAAGCGCCGGCGCCCGCGCCGCGCGACCACGCGTTTTCCTCCACGCTCGATCAATGGGATCCCTCGCTGTCGGGAGAGACGCCCGCGGCGACCAGCACGCCGCCTGCCGCAGATTCCGCTCCGCCGCCACGGGCACCTCTGCGGCCGGCGCCCATGCCGGCTCCGGCCGCCGCCGCGTCGCTGTCCGCCGCGTTCGCGGCGCTGCTGGCCGCCGAGCAAGCCCAGACCGCGTCGTCCGCGCCGCCGCCACCGCCTGCGCCCGCGACTCCGGCCGCTTCGCTGCGCGCGCCGTCCGCTGCCGCGCCGGTCGGCGACGAGATCATTGAAGCGATCGTGGAGCGCGTGATCCAGCGCATGACGACGAGCGCGGTGCGTGACACCGTGCTGCAGGTCGCCGAGCGTATGGTGCGCGAGGAGATCGCGCGCATCAAGAACCCGACCCGCTGAGGCGCCGGCCTCGCGCTCCCGCGTTGCGCCGCTTCCCCCGACCTACTACGATTAGCGGCTATGCCGAACGTTCCGCAGTTGACGCGCCCCGTCTCGGTGCCCGAGAAGCCTGCGCTCGAGGGGCTCGAGGCCAAGTGGCAGGAACGCTGGGAGGCTGACGGCGTCTATCGCTTCGACCGCACGCGCGCCCGAGCCGAGGTGTACGCGATCGACACGCCGCCGCCGACCGTCAGCGGCTCGCTGCACATCGGGCACGTCTTCTCGTACACGCACACCGACGTCGTCGCGCGCTTCCAGCGGATGCGCGGCAAGGCGGTGTTCTACCCGATGGGGTGGGACGACAACGGGCTGCCGACCGAGCGGCGCGTGCAGAACTACTACGGCGTGCGCTGCGATCCGTCGCTCGCGTACGATCCGCGCTTCGTGGCGCCCGACAAGCCGTCCAAGCAGCCGATCGCGATCTCACGGCCGAACTTCATCGAGCTGTGTCACCGGCTCACCGCCGAAGACGAGCAGGCATTCGAGCGGCTGTGGCGGTATCTGGGTCTGTCGGTCGACTGGACGATGACCTACGCGACCATCGACCGCCGCGCGCAGCGTGTCTCGCAGCTCGCGTTCCTGCGCCTGCTCGGCCGTGGCCTCGCGTATCAGATCGAGGCGCCGACGCTCTGGGACATCGATTTCCGCACGGCG
>CAYHSN010000610.1:0-2276 GCA_964359235.1 uncultured Vicinamibacterales bacterium
CGACCTGCGGCACTCAGCGGGAACCCTGATGCTCCGGGCGGGCGTCGACTCGCACCGGGTGCAGCGCATCCTCCGACACGCCAGCATCAACACCACCCTGGGGACCTACGGTCATCTCGACGTGGAAGACCTTCGCGCCGCGGTGGCTGAAGCCGTGCGCGTATCTGGCGGCCGCGTGACGCTCGCCGACTCCGCCGCCGCGGCCATCGCCGATCTCTCGAAGAACCGGCCCGACATCGTGTTCGCCGATCTCGCGGCCGGGAACGATGCTCTGCGGCTCGTTCGCGCCGCGGTGAGCCTGCTGACGCCGGTGCCCGTGGTGGCGCTCGCCGATCGCCGGCGTCCCGAAGCATCGGCGGAGGCGCTGCGTCTGGGCGCGATCGACATCGTGGCGCGGCCCATCCGCGCGGCCGACGTGAACGCTGCGCTCGCCAACGCGTCCGAGTTTCGCGAGCTCGCCGCGCGGATCGACCCAGAGGAGCCCGAGCCGCCGGGCGACGAGTTGATGGTCCTGTCGCTGGGGCTGCGCCGCGTGCTCGAGAGCGTGCGGCACCTGGCGCGCAGCCGCTGCAACGTCCTGATCGTCGGGGAGCGCGGCAGCGGGCGCGAGATCCTCGCGCGCGCGATTCACGCGCAAGGTCCGGCCGCGCGCGAGCCGGTCGTCACGATCGATTGTTCGTACGTCGCCGCGCAGGCGAGCTCGACCGACGACGTGGCGCGGTTCGAGAAGGAGCTGCTCGACGCGATCGTTCAGCCTCAGGGCGACGCTGCGCGTGGTCATCGCGCGCACGGCGCGGTGCTGCTCAAGAATCTCGGCGACCTGCCGCTCGGCCTGCAGGGCACGCTCGAGCGCCTGCTCGCCGAGCGCGACGGCGCACGCGGCGGCGGCGCGCTGCCGCGCATGCTGGCGAGCGCCCATCCGTCGATCGGCGAGGCCGTCGAGCGGCGGATGTTCCGGCGCGATCTGTTGGAGCGCCTCGCCGTCGTGCGGCTCGATCTGCCGCCCCTCCGCCAGCGGCCGCAGGACGTGCCGCTGCTCGCGTCCCTGTTCCTGAAGGAGGCCTGCGGGCGCCACAGCCTGCCGCCGAAGACGTTCTCGCCCTCGGCGCGCGCGCTGCTTGGCGCGCTGCCGTGGCGCGCGAACGTGAGCGAGTTGCGGTTGCTCGCCGAGCGCCTCGCGCTCATCATCCCGGGCGGGGTCGTCCAGCAGGAGCACGTGCTGGCGCAGGTCCGGTTCGACGGGGCTGAGACGCGCGGGCACGCGGAGGGCACGCTGCGCGAGGCGCGCGAGCGCTTCGAGCGCGACTACATCGCGTCGGTGCTGCAGCATCACCGCTGGCGCATGGGCGCGGCCGCGAAGCAGCTCGGCATCGAGCGGACGAATCTGTATCGGAAGATCAAGCAGTTGCGGATTCGATCGGAGTGATCTGCGCATGAAGATTCGCTACTTCGCCGAGACCGACACCCTCTACATCGAGTTCCGCGATGCGCCGGTGGCTGAGACGCGCGATCTCGACGAGAACACCTTGCTTGACGTCGACCGAGACGGCAACATTTGCGCGATTACGGTCGAGCACGCCTCTAGGCACGCAGGCATTCCACAGTTCTCATACGAGCAGATTGTGGCGTCCTAGCCCGAGAGATCGGCCTCACGCCTCCCAGAATATGCACGGCGCAGACGATCGGCCTCGTTGAGGGAGCGATGCTTGTGCACGCCGGGACGGGATCGCCGCGGCCGCAGCCGCGCGGTCAGATCCGAGAGATCGCACGCCAGCTTCAAGTTCCGCGGATCGAGCGGCGGAAGCGAAGGCGGCGGTGGCATCTCCGCGAGTTGATGCGCTATCGGGATTACGCGTCGGGCGAACCGATCAGCTACTGGCGATCGACGTCGGGGTTTTGAAGTCGATTTCCTGCGTGAGACAGCTCCTGTGTGCGTCGGTCACGAGATGCCGGGCGGCGCCCAGCGACTCCAGCAGGGAGAGCACACGCTCGAGGTGATCGGCGCGAGGTTCCAGGACCTGCACGACCGGCTGCGCCAGCCAGGCGCGGACGTGACCGGCGGCCTCGCCCGGCGTCATGGGCTGTTCGAACACGCGAGCGCTCGTGCCAATCCGTACGAACCCGAACACCACAACGGGCGGGAGTCCCACGGGCTCGCTGCCTGAGAGGCACGCCCGCCACCACGCGGCAGCCGCGGCATGGAACCGCGAATCGGCGTCGTAGTAGGATATTTCTAGAATATCCATGACAGGAGGATGCTGATGCAGGTGCAAGTG
>CAYHSN010000611.1:0-714 GCA_964359235.1 uncultured Vicinamibacterales bacterium
TCAGGACGAACACGGCGAGCGACACGCCGAGCGCGAGGTACCGCACCAGGCGGTCCGACTCCGCTCTTCGAGCTTCGTCGAGACCCGCCGAAGCCTGGCGAAGGCGGTCGCGCTCGCCGTCTCGCCCGACGACGGGCAGCAGGACCGCCCCCAGGAGGGGCAGGAAGACGGTCAGACTCAGCAACGGCATGTCCTCTCCATTGACGATTGTCGATTGCTAATCGACAATCCCTCCACAGGTGTTTCATCGCGACAGATAGTACCCGAGGACCAGCACGACCCCGAGGAAGAGCGACGCGGCGTAGACGCGCACCGAGCCCGTCTGCAGCCGCCGCAGCGCGGAGCCCGTTCCGCGCACGACGGCGCCCGTGCCGTTGACCGCGCCGTCGATCACGCCGGCGTCGACGCCGCGCCACAGGAACACGGTCGAGATATTCTTGATCGGCTGCACGACGACGGCGTTGTACAGCTCGTCCACGAAGTACTTGCCGACGAGCAGCCGGTGGAGCCCGGAGAAGCGTTGCGCCATCGCGTCAGCCGCCTCGCGGCGCTTGAGGAAGAAGAACGACGCGATCCCGATGCCGCCGAGCGCGAGCACGACCGACACGCCCATCAGGGTCGCCTCGAGGGTTTCGCCGGCCGCGTGCTCGCCTTCGCCTTCGGATCCGGACGGAGCAGGTTCGCCTTCGGCGGCCGGTTCGGGCCGGCTCAAGC
>CAYHSN010000611.1:724-2276 GCA_964359235.1 uncultured Vicinamibacterales bacterium
GCCCGGCGCCGCGCCCCCCCCGGATGCGCCGGCCCCTGGGGGGGGCCGGGTGTAGCCGGCCCCTACGGATTCTGCGTGAAAGCTCGGCTCGAGGAAGTGCTCGATCCGGTTCGCGCCGCCGAGCAGAGCCGGCACACCGACGTAGCCCGCCAGCACGGATCCGATCGCCAGGACGATCAGCGCGAAGGCCATCGATCGCGGCGCGTCGTGCAAATGGCCTCCGTCTCGGTCCCCGTGGAAGGTCAAGAACACCAGCCGGAACATGTACACGGCGGTGAGGAGCGAGGTCGCCGCGCCCACGATCCAGAGGATCGGGAAGCCGTTGGCCCAGGTGCGGAAGAGGATCTCGTCCTTGCTGAAGAAGCCCGAGAGCAGCGGGACGCCCGCGATCGCCATCGCGCCGACGAGGAACGTCCAGTAGGTGATCGGCAGATCGCGCTTCAGGCCGCCCATGCGGCGGACGTCCTGCTCGCCAGCCAGCGCGTGAATCACCGCGCCGGATCCGAGGAACAGGAGCGCCTTGAAGAACGCGTGCGTGGAGAGATGGAAGATGCCGGCCGAGAACGCCCCGACGCCCATGGCCAGGAACATGTAGCCGAGCTGCGAGACGGTCGAGTACGCGAGCACGCGCTTGATGTCGTTCTGCACGAGACCGATCGTGCCGGCCATGAGCGCGGTGACGGCGCCGACGATCGCCACCACCTCGAGCGTGATCGGCGCGTGGCTGAACAAGACGGCGTTGCGCCCAATCATGTACACACCGGCCGTCACCATCGTCGCCGCGTGAATGAGCGCGGAGACCGGCGTGGGGCCTTCCATCGCGTCGGGCAGCCAGACGTGGAGCGGAATCTGCGCCGACTTCCCCGTCGCGCCGAGGAACAGGAGCAGCGTGATGATGGTGAGCGTGCCGAGGGTGGTCTCTGGCGCCATCGGCGCGACAGCCGACGCGATCTGCTGGATGTCGAGCGTGCCGAACGTCTTGAAGAGGAGGAGCAGGCCCAGCAGGAAGCCGAAGTCGCCGATGCGGTTGACGACGAAGGCTTTCTTGCCGGCGTCGGCGGCTGACGGCTTCTGGAACCAGAAGCCGATGAGCAGGTACGAGCAGAGGCCGACGCCCTCCCACCCGACGAACAGCACGAGCAGGTTCGCGCCCAGCACGAGCACGAGCATGAAGGCGGCAAACAGGTTCAGGTACGAGAAGTAGCGCGCGTACTCGCTGTCGCGCTCCTCGTGCATGTAGCCGACCGAGTAGATGTGGATGAGCGAGCCGATGCCGGTGACGACCAGCACCATCACGGCCGCGAGCGGATCGACCCGCAGCGTGAAGGCGATATCGAGGTCGCCGGAGAGGAGCCACTGATACCCGACCTGCTCGTACGGTCGGCCCTCGCCGAAGATGATCGGCCACGTGGCGGCGGCCGCCACGGTGAAGGCGCCGAGCATCACGGCGCAGGCGACGCCGCCCGACAACGCCTTCGACAGGCGTCTGCCGACAGCGGCGTTCACCAGGAACCCGAGAAACGGCAGCAAGGGGATGAGTAATAACATCATT
>CAYHSN010000612.1:0-2267 GCA_964359235.1 uncultured Vicinamibacterales bacterium
GACCCGACACCCGTCCCGCCGCCGGCGTCATGCCGGCCCCTGTCGCCGCCGTCTTCACGACCGATCGCAGCGTCAGCGAGCTGGACGGGTACGGTCCCACAGTCCGGAGATCGGGAATTGCAGATTGGAGGATTTCAGATTGCAGAATTCAAGGCGCGCAAGCGGTTCATTCTGCAATGTGCAATCGTCAACTGTGCAATCCCGAAGCTTGGATGTTAGCACGAGGAAGGTTCCCGCCGACACGGCGGCGCAGGCCTCAGTCCTGTGAGCGGACCTTCTCGACAATCGCGCTCGTCGAGTAGCCCTCTTCGACCGGTACGCGGACGACTTCCCCCCCGCGCGCCTCGACGGTATCGCGGCCGACGATCTGGTCCTCGGGCCAGTCGGCGCCTTTGACGAGGACGTCCGGCTCGAGCGCGCGCACGATCTCGGCCGGCGTCTCCTCGTCGAAGATCACGACGGCGTCCACGCTCTCGAGCGCGGCGAGCAGCTCCGCGCGCTCGGTGTCGGGTGTGATGGGCCGGTTCGATCCCTTGTTGGCCCGCGCCGACCGATCGGCGTTGACGCCCACGATGAGCGCGTCTCCCTGCAGCCGCGCCATCCGGAGGTACCGCATGTGCCCGGGATGCAACAGGTCGAACACGCCATTGGTGAAGACGACGCGGCGTTGGTCGTCCCTGAACTGCGCGGCCAGCGCCGCAGCGGCGTCCACGGTCAGGACCCGCGCGGCGGCCCGCCGCGCGTTGGGGGAGCGGGTGAACCGCACGGTCGGGGAGAACGACCAGCGGTGCCGGGGCCGGAAGATGCCCGTGTCTTTGATGCGCGACTTCACGCGGAACGTGTAGAGCAACCGGTGGTAGTCGTACGGACGGCCGTCGCGCCGGTGCACCGCGATGTCGAGCTTGTACGTACCCTCGACGAGATCCAGCCGCTCGATGCGGAATGCCGCCTCGCCCTCGCCCTCGTCGAGGCGATCGGGCACCCACTCCTCGATGGCGGTATTCGTGCCGTAGCAGCAGACGCCTTCGGTGTTGAAGATGCCGATGCCGAACGCGAAATCGTCCACCGGCTTTGTCGCCTTCACGCGCAGGCGAATCGTGAGCGGCGACCCGATCTGGTAGACCTGACGCGCACGCCCGTCCGGGTCCAGGAGCGCCACGTCCGCGATCTCGACCTCGCGGGACCCCCATCGCCCTTCGACCGCCCTGAACATGTCCAGAGGCTCAGGGCGCCCCGAGCCCGCCGAGGGTCGGCCCTCACCCGCCGCGAGCACGTGCTCGGGCGGCTCCGGCGCGGGCGCCTCCGTCTCGTCCGTCGCGATCGCCGCCGCGGCGGCGGCCGCCGCCGCCGCCGCCCCGGCGGCCTCCGCGACCGCCACTGTTTGGCGCGCCCTCGCGTCGCCCGCCGCGAGCTGCTGCTCTTCGCTCACCGCGACGTCCGTGATGTAGGCGTCGATGACGCGCTTGGGATCCCCGCAGCGCCGCACGCGGCCGGCGTCGAGCCACAGCGCATCGTCGCAGAACCGCTCGACGAGCCCGAGCGAGTGCGTCACGAGCAGGATCGTCTTGCCGCGGCGCTTGAACTCGGCGAATGCATCGAGACACTTGTGCGTGAAACCCTCGTCGCCGACCGCCAGCACCTCGTCCACCAGCAGCACGTCGGGATCGACGTGAATCGCGACGGCAAAGCCGAGCCGCATGTACATGCCGGACGAGTAGGTCTTGACGGGGGCGTCGATGAAGTCTTCGAGCTCGGCGAATTCCACGATCTCGTCGAAGCGGCGCGTGACCTCGCGCTTCGACAGGCCCAGCATGATGCCGTTGATGAAGACGTTCTCGCGGCCCGAGATCTCCGGGTGAAACCCGGCGCCCAGTTCGATGAGCGCCGAGATGCGGCCGTTGACGCGCACGGTGCCGCTCGTCGGCTTCGTGATGCCCGCGACGACCTTGAGCACGGTGCTCTTGCCCGATCCGTTCCGCCCGATGATGCCGAAGGTCCGGCCTGCCGGCACGGCGAACGACACGTCCTGCAGCGCGGGGAACGTTTCATCCGGCCGCAGGTCGTGGATGAGGCTTCCCGAAAGGAGCGCGCTCTTCAGCGTGGCGAACTGCCGCCGCCGCGCGTACCGGCGGTAGACTTTCGTCACGTTGGTCAGCTCGATCGCGTTCATGTTGTCTCGAGCAGGCCTACAGGCCTGCGCTACGAGCTGCCGTAGCGCAGCCCTTCAGGGCTGCCACATCAGACCTCTTCGGCAAACGAATCCCTCA
>CAYHSN010000613.1:0-2266 GCA_964359235.1 uncultured Vicinamibacterales bacterium
TCGAAGAGCGGAGTCTGGCGACCCTCGACGAAGCTCGAAGAGCGGAGTCGGGGGGACCCCGCCAATATGAGCGAGCGCGGAGCGGCGCGGGGCGAAGGGGCCCCGCAAGCGACGCGCCTGGCGGGGTGCAGGGGACCCCGCCAATATGAACAATGACGCCCGCTGTCTTTCTGGATCGTGACGGGACCCTCATCGAAGAGGCCGGCTACCTGGATCGGCTCGATCGCGTCGCGATCTTTCCGTGGACGATCGACGCCATCCGGCTCCTCAGGCGCGCCGGCTTCACGGTCGTGGTCGTGACGAACCAGGCCGGCGTGGCCAAGGGAATGTTCGAAGAGGCGTTCGTGAACGAGACGCACCGGTTTCTCGACGAGAAGTTCGCCGCCGCCGGCGCGCGCATCGACGGCTACTACTACTGCCCGCACTTCGCCGAGGCCTCCGTCGAGCGCTACCGGCAGGCGTGCGAGTGCCGCAAGCCGAAGCCTGGCATGCTGCACCGCGCGGCGCGCGATCTCGGCCTCGCGCTCGATCGGTCGTTCGTCGTCGGCGACCGCTGGAGCGACGTCGAAGCGGCCGAGGCCGCGGGCGCGCGGGGCGTGCTCGTGAAGACGGGACATGGCGTCATCGACGCGGCGCACCCGCGCGACGGGGTGAAGCCGGCGCTCGTGGCGGCGAACCTGATGGAAGCGACGGCGTGGATCCTGCGGGAGCCCCGATGCGCCTGAAGCCGACGTCCGAACGCTCGCGGCAGAAACATCAGCCGGCCTCGGCGCTGGCCGCGCGCCTCCTGTCGCTCGTCGATCGGTTTTCGAACTGCCGGGTCACGGTCGTGGGCGACCTCATCGCGGACGAGTTCATCTACGGCCAGCTCGATCGCGTGTCGCGCGAGGCGCCCGTCCTCATTCTCAAGTACGACGCGACCGAGATCGTGCCCGGCGGCGCGGGGAACGCCGCGATGAACGTGGCCGCCCTCGGCGGACGCGCCGCCGCGATCGGGATCGCGGGCCAGGACGAGGCCGGACGCCGCATGGTCGCCTCGCTCCGCCGGCGCGTCGGCGTCGCGGGCATCGCGCGGCCGGCCGGCTACCGGACGCCGACCAAGACGCGCATCCTCGCGGGCGGCATCCACTCGGCCAAGCAGCAGGTGGTGCGCATCGATCGCGGCGCGGGCCAGACCGTCGACCGCCGCGTTCGCCTGGCTGTCGCGAAGCGGCTGTGGCAGGCGGCGCCGCGATGTGACGCGCTGCTCGTGTCGGACTACGGCAGCGGTCTGGTGACGCCGCAGGTCGTGGCGACCGTCGCGCGACGCCTGCGCTCGCCAAACGGCGGTCGCGTGCCGCTCCTCGTCGACTCGCGCTACGATCTCATGCGTTACCGCGGGCTGATGACGGCCTGCACGCCGAACGAGTCGGAGGTCGAGCACCTGCTCGGCGTGCGCATCAACGACGATCTGGACGTGCTCGAGCGGGGCGGTCGCGCACTCCTCGCGCGCTCGCGCGCCGAGGCCGTGCTCGTGACGCGCGGCAGCCGCGGCATGGCGCTCTTCGAGCCGCGCCGCCCGACCACGCACATCGGCATCTACGGCTCGGACGAAATCGCGGACGTCACGGGCGCCGGCGACACGGTGATCGCCACCCTGACGCTCGCGCTCGCCGCCGGCGCGTCGTACGACGAAGCCGCGCGGCTCGCGAACTACGCGGGCGGGATCGTCGTGATGAAACGCGGCACCGCGACCGTGTCGGCCGGCGAGCTGCGCCACGCGGTGAAGCAGGATGCTGGGTTGGTGTAGCGACTGATTCTCTCCCATGGCTCGCATCGTCACTCGAGAAGAACTCAAAGAACTCGTCGAGTCCGACCGCGCCGCCGGGCGCACCGTCGCGCTCGCCAATGGCTGCTTCGACCTGCTGCACGTCGGCCACGTCCGCTACCTCGAAGCCGCCGCCGCCGAAGCCGATCGCCTCATCGTCGCGGTCAATGACGATGAGTCGGTGAAGCGGCTGAAGGGGGAGGGACGGCCGATTCTCGCCGCGGTCGATCGTGCCGAGCTCGTCGCCGGCCTGCGCGCCGTCGACTACGTCGTCGTGTTCACCGAACCGACCGTCAGAGAGCTCCTCCAGGAGATCAAACCCGACGTGCACTGCAAGGGCGCCGACTACACGACCGACACGGTGCCTGAGCGTGAGGCCGTGAAAGCCTACGGCGGCCGCGTCGCCATCGTCGGCGACCCGAAGGACCACTCGACGCACGACCTGCTCGCGCGCATTCG
>CAYHSN010000614.1:0-2249 GCA_964359235.1 uncultured Vicinamibacterales bacterium
TAGAACCGGCTCCCGCCATCGACGTTGACGCTGCCGCCGAGAAAGAGCGGCCCGAAGAGCGTCTCCGCGATGAAGCCCGCCGACACGTTGCCGTAGTACGTCGCCGGGTCTCGCGATCGGAACGCCCATCCGTTCTCCATCCACGCGCCGAGGTACACGCCGCCGCCGATCATGTCAGGCAGGCGAAACCACTCGTGCAGGATGCCGCCAGTCGCGAGCGCATAGTTGTCGCCGACGATGGAATCGTTGTTGTAGCCGCCGAGGCGCAGCGGTCCGCCCAGTCTGAACTGGTTGATGCCCGCGTCGTCGCCGAACGACGTCCCGCCGGCGAGCTGCACGAGCAGCCGCTCGCGTCTCTTCAATGAACTGAACCAGCTCAGGCGCGCCTCGGCCTGCGTGAGATCGCGCGGCCCCTGGCGCCTCACGCCGCCCGCTGCGACGACGATGTCCGGCGTGGCGAGATAGTGACGCAGTCCCGACTGCAGGTACACGCCGCGGCTGGGGATGACCGCACGGTCCTGCCCATCGAACGTCCACCGCAGCGACGCGAATCGCTCGGCGCCCACGGCTTCGGGCAGCGCCGGCTCGCCGACCCGTCGCCGCACCCGAACGTCCGCCACGTCGTAGCCCACACGCAGCTCGCTCGTCTGCCCCATCGTCACGCCGACGTCGATCCCGGCGCCGGTCCGCTTCTCGCGGTATTCCGCCAGCAGGACCTTGCCGTCGTACGCGTTGATCGACGAACTCAGGAAGTACGCGCGGGGTGCGACAAACAGTGGCGACGGCCGGAGGCGCCGGAAGAACTCGAGGCTGACGGTTTCGTTCGTGCCGACGCCCACGTCGAGCCGCACCTCGGACCCGGCGACGAACGTGTCGTAGATGGCGAGCCGCGCGCGGAGATTCGCGGCGAAGTTGCTCGAGTCGGTGTTCCGCAGGTCGAGCGCCGGCAGCAGGAACGGCGGTCCGTACGATTTGGGCTGAATCTGGATCGCCAGGGCCGTGCCGTGCGGCCCGGCGTCCAGGTGGTACGACACGACTTCGTAGCGGTCCGTTCCGCTCAAGGCGAGCACGTCCCGCTCGAGCGCCGCCGGCGAGAGCGGGCGCCCGATGTAACGCCGCTCGAACATGGCGCGAATGGCCGCTTCTTCACGCGCCGAGACGCCCTCGATCGTCACGGACGCGGGCACCGGCAGCTCCGAGCGGCGGCGCGCGGCGCGCGCCGTGCGCCACGCCTCGTAGGGGGCTTCGTCCATCTGATACGCCAACAGCGTCCCCGCCATCGCCTCGGCGGCCTTGTAGCCGCGCGCGATGAGCTCGTCGCTCTTCCTGAAGTCGAGCGAAGCGAAGCCTGTCAGATCCGGATCGATCACGTGATCGGCCCGCGCGAGCACACGCCGCGTGGCGGCGGTCATCATCGTGTCGACGGCGGCGCCGAGGACCGAGAAGAGGTCGTCCGGCGTCTGGAGCGTCTCGGAGTCGGCGGCCACGTTGACCGCGATCACCACACTGGCGCCCGCGGCGCGCACGACGTCGGCCGGGACGTTGTCGAGCGTGCCGCCGTCGACGAGCAGTCGATCGCCCGTCGCCACGGGCGTGAACACGCCGGGAATCGCCATCGTCGCGCGCATCGCCCGCGCGAGCGGCCCCGAGTCGACGACCACCACCTCGGACGTGCGCAGGTCGGCGGCAACCGCCCGGAACGGCGTCGGCAGATCGTCGAAGCGCTCGAGGTCGTAGTACGGGAGCGCGATGCGATCGAGCATGAGCTGGACCTGCTGGCCCGCGTTGAGGCCGCTCGGCAGCGTGAACCCGCCCTTCAGGCCGAAGTCGAGCTGCGCCTGAAAGGCGCGCGCGTCCTCCTTGCGCCGGAACGTCTTGTGCTCGAACGGCGCTTCGGCCAGGAACATGATGTCCCACCGGGTCGTCCGCATGAGTTCGCCCAACTCGGCCGGGGACAGACCGCTCGCGTACGTGCCGGCCACGAGACCGCCCATGCTCGTGCCGGCGATGAGGTCGATGGGGATTCGATGCTCCTCGAACCACTGCAGCACGCCGATGTGGGCGAGACCGCGCGCCGAGCCGCCGCCGAGGGCGAGACCGATGCGCGGCCGGGCCTGGGCCGCCGGTCCGGGCGGGGCGTCGGCCTGCGCGCCGGCTGAGCGTGGAGCGAGGACGATCGCGACGGTCAGGGCAGCCCGGAGACCCCGCCGACATCGTGTGGCCATATGAGTTCCTCTCCATTGTGACCT
>CAYHSN010000615.1:0-2249 GCA_964359235.1 uncultured Vicinamibacterales bacterium
CACCCAGGCCGTGGTGACGGGCGCCTATCGGGCCGTCGTCTATATCAAGGAGAATATCAGGCTGGACGCCACGACGGCGTCCATCAAGGACAGCAAGGAAGTGGTCAAGATCTGCACGATCTACGCGCAGAAGGGGATGTTCAATATCTTCGTGGCGATCTTCTGTTTTGCCCTGTCGCTGGCCTTTTTCAATTCGTTCTTTTTCATTGGCTACCTGATTTCGATCGCCTTCTTCGGCCTGTACCAGGCCATCTTCATGGCGAATGCCGGCGGCGCGTGGGATAACGCCAAGAAGATCGTGGAAGTGGACCTGAAGATGAAGGGCACCGACTTGCATGCGGCCACGGTGATCGGCGATACCGTGGGGGACCCCTTCAAGGACACCTCCTCGGTGGCCATGAACCCGATCATCAAGTTCACGACGCTGTTCGGCCTGCTGGCCGTGGAGCTGGCGGTGAAGCTCACCTCGGACGCCGGGACCGGGGTGAGCCGCGCGCTCGCGGCGGTGCTCTTCGTCGCGGCGCTCGCGTTCGTGTACCGGTCGTTCTACGGCATGCGCATCGCAGAAGGAGGCCAGCCCCATCATGTCTCTGTTCGCCACTAAGTCGATCGAAGAACTGAAGGTCGAGGCGCAGGCGTCGGGTGAGCACTCGCTCAAGCGCGTGCTGGGCCCGGTCAACCTGATCACGCTGGGCATCGGCGCGATCATCGGGACGGGCATCTTCGTCCTGACGGGGCAGGCGGCCGCCGCGTATGCCGGGCCGGGGATCGTCCTGTCGATGATCCTGGCCGCCGTGGTGAGCGCGCTGGCCGGCCTGTGCTACGCCGAGTTCGCCTCGACCGTGCCGATTGCGGGATCGGCGTACACGTACGGCTACGCCACGCTCGGAGAGTTCGTCGCGTGGATCATCGGCTGGGACCTGATCCTCGAGTACGCGCTCGGATCGGCGACGGTGGCCGTGGGCTGGTCGGGCTACCTCGTGAGCATCCTGCACGACTTCGGCATCCAGTTTCCGGCCGCGCTCAGCGCGGCGCCGGGAACGGCGGTGACCCTCAGCGACGGCGCCGTCGTGACGGCGGTGTTCAATCTGCCGGCCGTGATCATCATCGGCCTCGTCACGGCGCTGCTCGTCTTCGGCATCAAGGAGTCGGCGAACGTCAACGCCGTGATCGTGGTGGTCAAGGTCGCCGTCGTCCTGATGGTGATCGGCGTCGGCGGCATGTACATCGTGACGGCCAACTGGCACCCGTTCATTCCCGAGAACACGGGAACGTTCGGGCAGTACGGCTGGAGCGGGGTGCTGCGCGGCGCC
Organism: uncultured Vicinamibacterales bacterium; assembly: GCA_964359235.1. Classification (GTDB taxonomy): domain Bacteria; phylum Acidobacteriota; class Vicinamibacteria; order Vicinamibacterales; family JAHECP01; genus CAYHSN01. The sequence goes on from CAYHSN010000615.1 coordinate 1,314, forward strand.
GGGGTGATCTTCTTCGCCTATATCGGCTTCGACGCGGTGTCGACGGCCGCGCAGGAGACGAAGAACCCGCAGCGCGACATGCCGGTCGGCATCCTCGGCTCGCTCGTCGTGTGCGCCATCCTCTACGTGCTCGTGTCGGGCGTGATGGTGGGGCTCGTGCCGTACACGGAGCTGGGGGTCCCCGCGCCGATGGCCGTGGCGATCGACGCCGCCAGGACCCGCGCCGCCGGCTCGCCGTTCGAAAGCATCATCGTTGTCATGCCGTTCCTCGTGAAGCTGGGCGCCATCGCGGGCCTGAGTTCGGTGATGGTCGTGATGCTGCTCGCCCAGCCGCGCATCTTCTACTCGATGGCGCAGGACGGCCTGCTGCCGGCGTGGGCGAAGAAGGTGCACCCGCGCTTCCGCACGCCGTACATCACGACCATCGTGACCGGCGCCGCGGTGTGCGTCGCGGCCGGATTCACGCCGATCGGCATCCTCGGCGAGCTCGTGAGCATCGGCACGCTCTTCGCGTTCGTGATCGTCTCGATCGGCGTGCTGGTGCTGCGCTACCAGCAGCCGAACCTCGAGCGGCCGTTCAAGACGCCGTTCGTGCCGGTCGTGCCGATCGCCTCCGCGCTCGTCGCGCTGCTCCTGATGGCGAGTCTCCCGAAGGAAACCTGGGAGCGGCTCATCATCTGGATGGCGTTTGGCCTGTTGATCTACTTCGGCTACGGCGCCTTCCGGAGCACGATCCAGCAGAAAGCCGGTGGTCTGGGACCGGCCGCGAGCGGCGGCGTTCCGCTCGTGCTCGGTGTGGTCTTCGGCGTCTGGCCCCTGTACCGGATCGTCAGCCCGGGCGAAGAGATCCTCGACTGGGTGGGGCCGTTCACGACGTACGAAATCGTCACGATGTTCAGTGGCGCCCTCGCCGCGTTGTTGATTCTGGTCGGCGTC
>CAYHSN010000616.1:0-2239 GCA_964359235.1 uncultured Vicinamibacterales bacterium
TGGGCACGAAGTCCGCCCGGCTCTCGGCGCCTCTCGCCTCCTCGTCGTGCGCCCCGCCCGCGGGGCCCGACCGAACGAGTTGGGACGCCAGGTGCCGGCCAGGGCTGTTGGCAGGCAGCTTCGTGGTGACCTGCACCACAGCGACAGCGAATTCAAGCCGCCGCTCTGCGATGTCGTCGCCCTTCATCCCCGTTTCCCGTTCTCTGTTCTCTGTTCACCGGTTCGAGGGCGCGGACCACTAGGTTAACGCTTATGCCCCCACACCCCCGGCTCGGCCTCTGGCTCGCGGTCATCGTGTCAGGACTTGTCGCGTCACTCCTCTGGCTGCCCGCCGGCCTGAGCGCGCAGCGGCCCGCTCGGGATCGCGCGGCGCAAGCGCCGGCCGGAACCGGCGTCATTGCCGGGTACGTGGTGGCGGCCGACTCGGGCCGTCCGGTCAAACGCGCGCGTGTACTGGTGAACGGCGCCGAAGCGGCCGAGCGGCTGGGCGGCGCCGGTCAGCTCGGCGCCATGGTCCGGGATCGCGTGCAGCAGATGGCCCAGAGCGGCGTCGCGCCCGAGCAACTGCTGGCCGGATTGCGGCTGGTGCAATCGGCGCAGACTGACGACCAAGGTCGGTACGAGATCAAGAACCTGCCCGCCGGGCGCTACACGGTGTCGGCATCAAAGACGGGGTTCGTGACGGTCAACTACGGTCAGCGCCGTCCGCTCAGACCCGGCACGCCGCTGGACCTGCGGGACGGACAGCATCTCCGAAACATCGGCCTCAGCCTCCCGCGCGGGAGCGTCATCACGGGGCACGTCCTGGATGAGGACGGCGAGCCGCTGGCGCGCGCCGCAGTGACGGTGCTGCGTTACCAGTACCAGGGCGGCGAACGGCGTCTCGTGCCGGCCGGAAGTGATCAGACGGACGACCGCGGGCAGTACCGCGTGTACGGCCTGCCGCCGGGCGAATACTACGTGAGCGCCGTGTCGCGTCTGCTCAATCGGCCGATCGAGCGTCTGCTGCAGGCCGCGGCGCAGGAAGAAGACGTCGCGCTGGGATACGCGCCCACCTACTACCCGGGCGTGGTCACCGCAGCCGAGGCCACACGCGTCACCGTGGGTCTCGCGCAGGAACTGGGAGGCGTCGACTTCCAGTTGCAGCTCGTGCCGATGGCGCGCCTCTCGGGCTTCGTCTACAACGCCGACAGCACACCGCTCGCCGGCGGCAACGTGATCGTGGTGCCCGAAGAGAGCGGCGCGGCGGCGCGCGGCGCGAACATCACGGGCCGCGTCCGCAACGACGGAACGTTCGCGGTGGACGAGGTGCCGCCGGGCCGGTACACGATCTACGCGCGGAACCGCCCGTCGCGCGATCTGCCGGCCGATTTCGCGGTGCAGTCCGTGACCGTGACGGGCGAGGATCTGCCGAACCTGGCCGTCACGCTCTCACCAGGCGCGACCATCTCTGGATCGATCTCGTTCGACGGCGCCGCCGCGTCCCAGCCCGGTGATCTCACGCGGTTTCGCATCACCGCCCCCGCGCTCGACCCGATTCCCTTCGGCGGCAACCAGCCGTCGCGCGTGGACGCCGACGGCACGTTTTCGGTGACAGGCATTCCCGCGGGGCGCCGCGCGATTCGCGCGCCGAACCTGCCGAGCCCCTGGGCGCTCAAAGCCGTCATCGTCGACGGACGGGACGTGACCGACACGCCGCTCGACGTACGCAACGGCCAGAAGATCGCACAGGTGCAGATCGTCTTCACCGATCGCGTGACGGAGATCTCCGGATCGGTCAAGGACGCGACGGGCGCCGCCGCGTCAGGCTTCACCGTCATCGCCTTCTCGACTGACTCGACGACGTGGCGCGCGCAGTCGCGCGCGATCCAGGCCGTGCAGCCGGATCAGACCGGCGCCTTCCGCATTCGCGGCTTGCCGCCCGGCAGCTACTTCCTCGTGGCCGCGGACGATGTCGAGCAGGGCGAGTGGTTCGATCCGGTCTTCCTGGAGGAAGCGCAGAAGGCCGCGGTGCGAGTGACCGTGAACGAGGGCGAGACGACGGCGCAGGACGTCAGGGTGAAGACGGGGAACTGACGATTGTCGATTGCTGATTGCTGATTGCTATTGATTGCTGATTGTCAATGACCGATTGCCGCCCGGCGGCGCTTGACGCGGTCCTTCCGGACCGTCCACCAGATCAAGCCTCCCACGACGGACAAAGCCGCGACCGTCGCGATCGCGAAGATCCACAGCGTCG
>CAYHSN010000617.1:0-2228 GCA_964359235.1 uncultured Vicinamibacterales bacterium
AGGCGAAGGCGGAAGGGCTGCGCTACACGACGGCGATTTCTTCTCAGGCTCTCAGTACTACCAGAGCCTATTTCAGCCTGTGCTCCGCGGCGACCGTCCGGCGAAGCCTCGAGGCGGCGCTGGCGGCGCGCTCGGCGGCGCGTAGCAGCCCGGCGGCTTCCTCCTTCCAGTGGGTGTCACAAAGCGCACGGTCGAGGCCTGAGGCGAACAGGAGCACGACCTGAAGAGCGTTGGTCATCTCTTCGATCGCTTCGCCCAAGTCCTGACGGGTCTGATGCTCGTTCGAGGACATGCCGGCACAGGGGAGCCCGACGACGCTAGCACGTATATGTGTCTTACGCAACGGTTTCGTAGCACCTATGCTGGGTTTATCCGGCGCGCCACCCGCCGATAATCGGCGGCGGAGGGCGTGTGAAGGACGTGCGTGCGCGCGTGGGGGCGAGGCTTCGCGAATGGCGACAGCGCCGCGGCCTCACGCAGGAACAACTCGCTGAACGCGCCGGTCTCAGCTACAAGTTCATAGGAGAGATCGAGCGCGGGACCGGCAATCCGACTGTCGACACGCTCGGCCGGCTGGCCGTCGCGCTTGACGTCGACCTCCCAGAGCTGTTGCGGGCCGGCGAGCCCGGCAGGGGGCCTGCCGTGTCCTACACCTTGTCGGCGAAAGAGATACAGTTCGTGCGCGAAGCGCGCGAGTCGCTCGATCACTTGATCGACCGGCTGGACAGCTCAGCGGCCCGTCCGAAGGATTCCCGCCGGAAATAGCGCGGCCGTTGCCTCGCTCGGTGATCATCACGACTCGGCGGGATGACTATCGGCTTGACCGACCAATTTGGTCGGATATACGCTAGCGAGCGTAAAGGGAGGGCCGCCATGACAGGCGCCGTTCGTCCTGTGACTCTTCTCGTTCTCATCCTTGTTGTTTCTTCCTTCTGCTGGATCGCCGCGATCCCCGCCAGCGCTCAGAGCCCGGCCTCGGATTCTTCGCTTGGCGTCCTCGTCATTGCGCATGGTTCCACGCCGGAGTGGAACGCGCCCGTCAAGGCGGCCGTCGATCGCGTTCGCGCGACGATGCCGGCCGAAGCGGCATTTCTGATGGGGACCCCCGAGCCGAGCGCCCAGCAGGCCTACGACAAGCTGATCGCGGCGGGTGCGCGCCGGATCGTCGTCGTCCCGTTGCTCATCTCCTCGCACAGCGCGCACGCCGAGCAGGTGCGCTTCATCGGCGGCCAGCGACCGGACTACCCGCATGCGGAGCACATGGCCCTGACCCAGGTACGGGGCGCCGTACGGATCGCCGCCGTGACGAGCGCGATGGATGACCATCCCATTCTGGCCGCCATCCTCACGGATCGCGCACGTGTGCTGAGCCGCGATCCTGCCTTGGAATCGCTCGTGCTCGTGGCGCACGGGCCGAACGATGACGACGAGGCGGCGCTCTGGACTGCGACCATCCAGCGGCTGGGCAAACAGATTCGTCCGGCGCTGCCGTTCAAAGACGTCGACGTGCGGCTCCTGCGAGACGATGCGCCGAAGCCCGTCAAAGATCGGGCGCTGGCGGAGCTACGCGCCTCGGTGGCGGAGCGAGCCCGGCAGGGACGCGTCGTCGTGGTGCCCGTGCTCCTCGCGCCCGGCCGCGTCGCCAACCAAGTCCCAGAGGTCCTGAACGGTCTCGACTTCGCGTGGGACGGTCGCACCGTGTTGCCCGACGAGCGGGTCGCAGAGTGGATCGTCACGCAGGCGCGCGCGGCCGACGCCGCCTCCATCGCAGGCCCGGACATCCCTAGCCAGCCACCACCACACCCCGCCACTTGGCGGCTAGGAGCGGCGCGGCCGTAAGCACCAAGAGGCCGATGGGGAGCAAGCCGCCGCGCAGCAGATCGTAGTCGGACGCGATGCGATCCCAGGACGCGCCGACCACCAGCCGCCCGAATGCGATCTCGAATGTCAGGGTCAGCACCAACCACAACACGCCGACATAGACGGCTTCGCGCACGTCGCTCGGCCGGATCCATCGAATGAAGGTGACGGCGAGGGCCAAGATGATGATGGAGCCGGTGAACACCGCGATCTGTCTGGCTCGAAAATCCCCCACGAGGGGCGAAAGCAACAGCGTGCGCGCGATCCCGTGCAGCACTTCGGCGACGATGACCAGAACCCAGACGCCGATGGCCCGCAAAGTGAGCTGCATCTTCCGGAACACCACCCTGCCTTTGCACGACACTGCC
>CAYHSN010000618.1:0-2226 GCA_964359235.1 uncultured Vicinamibacterales bacterium
GAGGAGCGGCATCATGCGCTTGCCGCGCACGATCCACATCTTGCCGGGGTGCTGCCGGACCTTCTCCACAGCGCGCAGCGAGTCCGCTCCCGCTTCGGCTCGGAACGCGTCCCATGCGCGCCGGATTGTCTCAGCAGGGCGGAACGGGCTCGTCGGACGCAGGATCGAAAAACAGTCGAACGGCCGGCCCTCGCGCGCGAGCCGGTCGAGCGTGTGCTCCACCCATTCGATGTCGGGTGAGAGCGGCCCGGCCATCTCCTGCGGCCGCAGGAAGGGCACCTCGGCGCCGTAGTGCCGAGCGACGGCCGCCGTCTCCTCGTCATTGGTCGACACCACGACCGCGCCGAAGACGCCCGACTCGATCGCGCTGGCGATCGAATAGGCCAGGAGCGGATGCCCGCCGAGCACGCGCAGGTTCTTGCCCTTCACACGGACCGAACCCGTGCGCGCAGGAATGAGGGCGACGATGGTGGGAAAAGCCAAAGGATTTCAGGATTTCAGGATTTCAGATTTCAGGATTACGGCGCACCGAATCCTGCAATATGCAATCCTGCAATATGCAATTCTCCCTCGTTCCTCGTTCCTCGTCCCTCGTCCCTCGTTCCTACACCTCCGTTGGATCATGATTGATGTAAATCGTCTTCCACTCCGAGTAGACATCGAGCGCCTCGGTGCCGGCCTCGCGCCAACCTGTGCCCGACTGTCGCAGGCCGCCGAACGGCATGTGCGGCTCGCTGCCGTACGTGGCGCCGTTCACCGCCGCGACGCCAGCCTGAATCCTACCGAGGAACGTCATCGCGCGATGGACGCTCGCCGTGTGGATGGCCGCCGTCAAGCCGAACGGCGAGGCGTTGGCGATCCGAATCGCTTCGTCGAAGCTCCTCACGCGATACAGGCACGAGATCGGCCCGAACAGCTCCGACCGCGAGATCTCGGATTCGGGCGAGGCGTTCTCGATGAACGTCGGCGCCATGTAGTAGCCGCCCGTGTGCGCGGCGCCGGTCAACCGGTGGCCCCCCGTGAGGATCGTCGCGCCGTCCTGCCTGGCGCGCTCCACGGCCGCGAGCATGTTCACGAGCTGCTCTTCGTTGATCACCGGCCCGAAATCGTCCGCGTCTTCCGGGCCGACGCGGAGCTTCTTCGTGCGACCGATCAGCATCTGGCGGAACCGGTCGTACACCGCGTCGAAGACGATGATGCGGCTGCCCGACGCGCAGCGCTGCCCGGCGTTGCTGAACGCCGACAACACGGCCGCCTCCGCCGCTTTCTCCAGGTTCGCATCGTCACAGACGATGAGCGGGTTCTTGCCGCCCAGCTCGAGGCAGACTTTGGCGAGACGCGCGCCGGCGGTCTTCTGGATGTAGCGGCCGACCTCGCACGAGCCGGTGAAGCTGATGATGCCGACGTCCGGATGCTCGACGAGCGGCGCGCCGGCTTCGGGGCCGTATCCATGAACGACGTTGAAGACGCCGGCGGGAATGCCCGCTTCGTGAAAGAGCTTCGCCGCCGCCCAGGCCGTGGCGGGCGTGTCCTCGGACGCCTTCATGATGGCGGCGTTTCCGCACAGCAGCGCCGGATACGCCTTCCACGCGACGTTGGCGATGGGTGTGTTGGCGGCGATGATGAGCCCCGCCACGCCGATCGGCTGGCGCACCGTGATGGCCGTCCTGTTCGGGACCGCGCTCGTCGTCGTGCGGCCGTAGAAGCGGCGGCCTTCGCCCGCGACGAACATCCCCATCTCGATGGCGGCGCCGGTCTCGCCGAGCGCGTCCTTGCGCGACTTCCCCGTTTCGAGCGCGACGATCTCTGCAACGTCCGTCTGCCGCGCACGCATGAGGAGCGCCGCCTCGCGCAGGAGGTCGCCGCGACGCACCACGGTCAGGTCGGCCCACGCCGCCTGGGCGCGCGTCGCCGCCGCGACCGCACGCTGGATGTCGGCGTCGCGCGAGCGCGCGACGCGGCACAGCGTCTCGCCGGTGGCAGGGTTGAACTTCGGGAACGTCTCGCCGCCCGCGGCGGCCGATTCCTGCCCGTCGATGAAGTTGGGGATATCGTTTGGAATGAGTGGCGTTGACATGAACACCCTTGTGAGATCTCCGCGCTCTCTGCGTCCCCTGTGGTTCTCTGCCTGATTCCGCGCCCTCTGTGGTGAACTCGGCGCTCTCTACCACACCGTGAAGCCGCCGTCGACGCAGAGCTCGATGCCCGTCACGTAGGACGAGGCGT